>JALVWV010000295.1 GCA_027023145.1 Campylobacteraceae bacterium
GTTGAGCAGATTGCTATCGTTTGGCGGGCGAGTTAGAACCACATAGAAAGGTGAAATAGCACCTGTACGTATCCACATCGGGAGATGTGGAACGAGCGCAAATTATCATTTACATTTGACAAAACACACAACGTGTGTTATACTTCTAAAAAAGGAGCTTGAGAATGACCGCTGTTGCCAATCAGAAAGTTCGTACCAATGTCTACCTTGATGCCGAGATGAAAGCAAAAGCTCAGGAGATATTCAAGCACTACGGCATGGGACTGAGTGATGCGTTCAATATCTTCTTGTCTCAGTCAGTGATGGAGCGAGGTATCCCTTTTGATGTCAAAATCCCCAACAAAGAAACCGCCAGGGTCATCGATGATGCCCGCAAGGGAAGAAACATGACCCGCGTATCACTCGATGAGCTCAGGAGCAAAGTCGGTGCTTGACCTTGACATCCACAAGGGCTTTGTCAAAGGGGTACAGAAGGCCAAACTCAATCCGACAAATCTGGCGAAGCTCTTTTTGTATATTTCATTGCTTTTAGAGGAGCAGGCGTTGCCATCGGAGGCCAGAGATCATGGTCTCTCCGGCTCTTACAAAGATACCCGTGAATTTCATATCAGTGGAGACTTGTTGGTGGTGTACCGGATCGAAGCCGGAGCGCTACAACTTTTGAAGATCGGAACCCATTCGCAATTGTTCAGGTAAAAGATAACTCCTCGATCTTCAGAGCAGGCTCATCCCCCCAACTCCGCCACCAATACCCCCACGATAATCATTCCTCCTCCCATCACCTGAAGCCATCCCATCATTTCTCCTCCGTACGCATACCCGAACAGTGCCGCACTCAGCGGCTCGAGAGTGAAGATCAGGGCGGCACGGCTGGGGGTGGTGTAGCGTTGCATGCTGGTTTGTACCCAGAAGGCGAAGATCGTCGCAAAAAGTACCGTGGTAACCAATCCAATGAGGAATGCCGAGGAGAAGACTGGAGGGAAGAGGGGCTGACCGGTGGCCAGCGCCATCCCTGCTGAGCCCAGCGCCATCGTCCCGAACTGGAACGTCACCAGCAGCGGGACATCAAATCGACGGGCGAAGCGGTCGGTGTAGAGGATGTGGAGCGCGAAAAAAAGGGCACACCCCAGGCTCAGTACCTCCCCCCACCCGGCGCGTAACTCACCCTGCATCGTCAGAAACCAGAGGCCTGAGAGCGCCACCCCGCTCCCAATCCACACCGATCGGGCGACCGGACGGCGGAAGAGGAAGAAAGCCATCATCGGCACCAGCACCACGAACAATCCGGTGATAAACGCTACCGACGTGGAGAGGGTCAACGTCAGGCCGTACGTCTGAAGAACATAGGCGGTGAAGTTGAGCAGACCCAGCACGCCTGCTGCGGTGAGTGTGGCGCGATCGAGCCGGGTGAGGCGCCGATAAACGATCAGAAGCATGAGCCCAAACGCCAGCCCGAAGCGCCAGAGGAGAAACGTCGCTACCGGTACATCCCTTACTGCCTCTTGCACGAGCAGGAAGGTGACCCCCCAGCTGATCGCCGTCAGTACCAATAACGAATCGGCCTGCCAGGGTTTGATAGACATATTTATCTCCAATTTTCTAAGAAATACACGAAAGTTTAAAGATAATTGTACTACTATTGTTCTTATGGATGAAACGAAACCAATGATTTTGATGGAACATGTGGAGAAGTACTACGGGGACTTTCACGCCCTCAAAGATATCAACTTCTCCGTCCGACAAGGGGAGATCGTCGTGATCGCCGGTCCCAGCGGATCGGGCAAATCAACCCTGATCCGCTGCATCAACCGCCTCGAGGAGATCGACAGCGGTCACATCGTCGTCGATGGCGAAGACATCTACGCACGCAAAGGCAACATCAACCGCATCCGCTCCCGGGTGGGGATGGTGTTTCAGCATTTCAACCTCTTCCCGCACTTGACGATCCTCGAGAATGTCACCATCGGACAGACCAAGGTCAAACATGCCCACAAAAAAGAGGCTGATGCACGGGCGCAGGCACTGCTCGACAAAGTAGGGCTCGGGCACAAAGCCCACGACTACCCCAATGCCCTCAGCGGCGGACAGAAACAGCGGGTCGCCATCGCCCGTACTCTGGCGATGGAGCCGAGTGTCATCCTGTTCGACGAGCCCACCTCAGCGCTGGATCCTGAAATGATCGGTGGCGTGCTCGAGGTGATGAAGTCGCTCGCGAACGAAAACTACACTATCGTGGTCGTCACGCACGAAATGGGCTTTGCCAAAGAGGTGAGCGACCGCGTGGTCTTTATGGACGAAGGGGAGATCATCGAAGAGGACGATCCCGAGACCTTTTTCACCAACCCCTCAAGCGACCGTGCCAAGCTCTTCCTCAAGGAGATCTTGACGCACTGACGGGCAGATGCCCCCATCTTAACACGAAAAGGAGAAACACAAGATGAAAAAAACACTACTCATGGCGTTGGCACTCGCCTTCGCTACGACGGCAGCCTGGAGCGAGGACATCAACCTCTGGAAAAAATCGACCCTCAACGCAATCATCACCAAAGGGGAACTGCGTGTGGGGTTGGAACCGGGCTATATGCCGTTTGAGATGAAGGACAAAAAAGGCAACATCATCGGATTTGACGTCGACATGGCGCGGGATATGGCCAAGAAAATGGGGGTGAAACTCAAGTTGGTACCCACGGCATGGGACGGCATCATCCCCGCACTGTTGACCAGCAAATTTGACATCCTCATGTCGGGGATGACCGTCACACAGAAGCGGAATCTCAAAGTCAACTTCGCCCATTCGTACATCAGCGTCGGCCAGACACTGATGATCCGCAAGGCGCTAGCCGACAAAGTCAAAAGCGCGGCTGATCTCGACAAGCCGGAGTACACCGTCGTCACCAAACTCGGTGTCACCGGAGAGATCGCTGCACGCAAGATGTTCAAAAAAGCCAAGATCCGCACCTTTGAGACCGAAGCCGATGCCGCACAGGAAGTGCTCAACGGCAAAGCCGATGCGATGATCTACGACAAGCCTTACAACGCCATCTTCATGGCGCAGAAAGGGAAAGGGAAGCTGATCCACCTCGATCAGGACTTGACCTTCGAGCCCCTCGGCTGGGCCGTGCGCAAAGGGGATCCGGATCTCCTCAACTGGCTGGACAATTACCTCAATCAGGTACAACATGACGGCACGTACGACAAGATCTACAACAAATGGTTCAAGTCAGACAGCTGGCTGGAGCGCGTACAGTAAGCATGAGCCGCAAACATACGCCTTTTTTGCAAAATCGAGCGGTCGGTCACATCGTGGCGCTGCTCTTCTTCGTCGGGCTGGGCTATGCCCTGTTCGTCGCCGCTTCCGGCATGAACTACATTTGGAAGTGGAACTCCGTCCCTAAATATTTTGCCTACGAGCAGGAGACCACCATCGAGGCTCCTTTTGACGGCATCATATCTATAGACGGACACATTGTAACAATCAAGGGGGCGAAGGAGAGCAAACAATACGACATTAGCGGCTACGACAAACTGAAGTACAAAAATGGGGAGAAAATCTACGAAGGGGATACTCTCGGCAGCAAAAAAAGTTGGACAGCCGGCCCGCTGACCAATGGCCTCCTGACCACCCTCAAAATTTCGGCATTGGCAGCCTTACTTTCCCTTTTGCTCGGAACGGTGATCGCCTTCATGAAGCTCTCAAACTATCAGTTTCTCAAAGACATTGCCACGGTGTACATCACTGTCATTCGCGGGACACCGCTGTTGGTACAGATCTTTATCTTTTATTTTATCGTGGCGACCATCTTCGACATCCCCCGCTTTTATGCCGGGGTGATCTCACTGGGTATCTTTTATGGAGCCTACCTCGCCGAAGTGTTGCGCGGTGCGATCCAGTCGATCGATACCGGCCAGTATGAAGCGGCCAAATCGCTCGGGATGAATGGCTGGACGACCATGCGCTACATCATCATGCCTCAGGCACTCAAACGGGCACTTCCTGCACTGGTCGGGGAAGTGATTGCGCTGGTCAAAGACAGCTCGCTTGTCTCCGTCATCTCCATCACCGATTTGACCAAAGTCGGACGGGAGATCGTTGCCAATACTTTCAGCCCGTTTGAGACATGGATCATCGTCGCGTTGATCTATTTTGCGATTACATTCAGCCTCTCGATCTTCGGACACCGAATCGAAAAGCGGATGCGGGAGCGGGGAGGATACTGATCCGACCGATATGGTATAATAGCCTACCCATTTCAAAGGCAGGCACATGGAAGAGAGCGACCTTCTCGGTATCCTGACGGATAAAACGATCCTCTACGCCGAAGACGAACCGGGCATCCGGCGCAACGTCACGGAGACACTGGAACTGTTCTTCATGGACGTGGTTGCTGTAGAAGACGGGCAGGCGGTACTCGACGAAATGGCGATCAACCACTACGATGTGCTCATGTTGGATATCTCCATGCCCCATGTCGACGGCCTCGAAGCGGTGCAGGCTATCCGAAAAACCAACCAGCATATCCCCATCATCATCGTCTCTGCCCACTCGACTCAGGAGTACCTTTGGCGTGCCGTCGAACTCAAGATCACCAAATACCTCACCAAGCCCAGTACCCGGGATCATCTCATCACCGCCCTCGAACACGCCGCACTGGAACTGACCCGTCACAAACGTCACCCCATAGAATTGGATGCCAATCGCTATTACAGCCCCTGCAAAAAATGCGTATACACCGATAACCAATCCCAGACATTGACCCCTACGGAGAGCCGCCTGCTCGAGTACCTCGTGGCGCAGGAGAACTGCGCGGTTAGTTTCGAAGCGATCGCCGACTATCTCTGGGGATACGAACCCCACAGCAAAGAGGCGATCAAATCGCTGATCAAAGACTTACGTAGAAAAATCGGTTCCGAACGCATCCAGAGTGTGTACGGGATCGGCTACTTGTTTGCCCCGTTTGCTGCCCCATAAAGGATCATTGTGTTTTTGCGTACGTCAAAAAAAATCTTTTTGATCTTTGCTCTGCTTTACCTTGTGCTGGGTTTTCTCTTCTACCGTTTTTACGAACATCTGGTTCTCGAAGAGGCGCGTCGACAGGTGACGGCAATCCTCTCCTCATTTAATGCCCTACGTACGTACATTGAAACGGTACAGAAGCCCGTCATCTACCGTCTGCAGAAAGAGGGGAAGCTGGACAAGAATTTTTTTGATCCCAAACTCCTCTCCGCTTCGTACATTGCCCGTCATGTCCTGACCAACTATATCCGAGACAACAATGCCGGGTATCAGTACAAACTGGCTGCAACCAACCCCCGCAATCCCCACAACAAAGCCGACAGTTTCGAGACGGGGATACTGCATCAGTTTCGCAGCGGCAAGCTCAAAAGTTATTCGACGATCCTCGAAGAGGGAGGGGAGCAATACTTTTATCAGGCGTTGCCTCTCGGCAAAAACGAAGCCTCCTGTATGCGCTGCCACAGCACACCGGATCGGGCACCCAGCGGACTGATCCGGCTCTATGGAGACAAGGCAGGGTTTGGAGAAAAAATCGGTCAGATGCGGGCCTTTATCTCCCTCAAAGTTCCGATCTCCCATATCATCGATCAACACAAGCGGGATTTTTTCATTACCCTTTTCGGGCTTTTTGTCCTGTTCGCCATTTTCTATCAGCTTTTTGTCCTGCTGCACAAAAAAGATTTGAAGATTCAGGAAGAGCGGGAAGCCAAGGAGAATTACCTCGAGACCGTCAATGCCCAATTGGGCGAACGGATCGAACAGGAGGTAGAACAGCGGCTCAAGCAGGAACATGAGCTCAACGAACAGGAGCGGCTCATGACCCAACAGAACAAACTGGCCGGGATGGGGGAGATGATCGGCAACATCGCCCACCAATGGCGTCAGCCCCTCACCCAGCTCTCTTCGATCCTTGTCAACCTTGAGTTGCGTCAGGAGCGGGGCAAGCTCGACAATGAACTGTTCCGCCGCAAAATCAGCGAAGCCAACGAGCAGATCGCTTTTATGTCCGGAACCATCGATGATTTTCGAGAATTTTTTACCCCCGATCGGGTGCCAGAACGCTACCACGTTTCCCGCCTCTTTGTTACGGTGGAAAAGTTGATGCGTGCGGCTTTGAAAAACAATAATATCCACCTTGTGACCACCATCGATACCGATTTCATCCTCGAGGGGTACCCCAACGAAATGGCGCAGACGCTGGTCAATCTCGTCAGCAACGCCAAGGATGTCTTCAAGGAACGTGGTACGCAGGATCCGGAAATTGTTCTGCATGCTTTTGTCAAGGAGGGACATCCCACCATCACGATCACCGATAACGCAGGGGGGATCCACATCGATCCCATCGAAAAAGTCTTTGAGCCCTATTTCAGCACCAAACATGCCAGCACCGGGACGGGTATCGGCCTCTACATGAGCAAAACCATCATTGAGAAACACAATCAAGGCAGTATCTCTGTGAAAAATGTCAAAGCGGGTGCGCAGTTTACGATCCTCTTTGAGCGCCAACTTCACATCAAGGGGTTGAGCAGAAGCACATAAGGCAATTTTTTTTCATTTTTTTCTTTTCCCCCTACTTTCCCCCCTCTTGTATGCTAAACTTAGCATGTATTCCAAATCTCACAGGAGGCAAGAATGAAAAAGATCATCGGTACAGTGGCAGTCACCGCCCTGATGGCAATGTCGGCAATGGCGTTGGAAGTTCCAGCCAATCACATGGTAGATGCCGCGTGGGTCAAGGCTCATCTTGG
>JALVWV010000296.1 GCA_027023145.1 Campylobacteraceae bacterium
GTTGTCGTTGGAGTACCACAGTCGCACCCCGTCGCCGCGCAATCCCAGCTCGAAGGGTTTAGAGGTGATCCAGTTGTCGCTGATGTTGGACTCATCCACCTGCTGCAGATCGATCCCGAAGAGGCAATCTTCGATCCGGTTATGGGTAATCGTGCAGTGGGCAGCCTTGGCAACCGCAATGCCCGCATCGACCCGCTCGTGCTCAGCGCCGCTGTGACGGATGGTCACATTGGTGAGGGTGACAAACGAACTGGTAATCCGCACCACCGTACCGTTGCCATCCCCTTCGATGATCGCTTTTTGGTTTTTCCCATCGAGGATCAGCGGTTTATTGATGACGATATTGCCCCGGTAGACCCCGGCAGGCAGCTCGAGTCGGGCACCCGAAGGTGCCGCATCGATCGCTGCCTGCAGCGCATTGTTTGCACCAGCAGTACTGAACAATGCTAAAAGGATCACTCCGAGTCGTCTCACTACGTTACCCTTACTTCTCTTCAGCCATTTGCTGCATCGCTTTTTTGCGTGAGACCATCGCGAGGAGGCTCAAGACTGCGATAGCGACCAACAACCAGAAGCCGATCGTGGGGTACGAGTGAGTGGTAAACTGCGCCACTTTACCGTCCCCGAAGACCGTCGGTGTAAAGGGCTTGATTTTGAAAGCCCCCCAGGCATGCATGTGGTGCCCGAACCAGTAGAGCCAGTACGAGTAAAAACCAACGAAAATGAGTGGCAGCGCTACCGGAATAAGCATCAACCAATTCAAGATACGAGAATTGTAGAGGATAAACAATACAAACAGCACGGCCACTCCGACCAACGCATACGGAGCCGCTGCCCGCAGATACGGAGCACCCCGTTCCATCGGATCCATCCCGATGAAGTGGTTGATCGTCTCCATCTCATGGACATCGCCGCTGAAACCGTCAAAATGGTAATAGACCGGGATGCCGTTGGGGAAAGATTCCTTGGGGTAGTTGGGGGCTTCGAGGGCGACGTACCAGATTGGAGCGGTCGCGACGGAGAGCTCGCCGTCGTTCTCGATCATCTTCTTGAGATTACCGGCTGAGCCTTTGGGGGTATCGGGACTGACGTAGCGCCCTTTCTGGTAATAATCCCACACCTTGTAGGTCAGCGGGGAGAGCTTGTCGGCCTTGTCCGCCGCCACCATCTCCACGACATTGTGGGTGAAGACGGCCGGGATGACGAAAAAGTACAACAAAATACCCAGTGCCAACAAAGCAAAGACCCTTGATTTGGTCAATGAACTGTTCATAGTAACTCCTTATTTTAGTCGAATTGATTGTACATCAATCACCCTTACCATGCATTGACACATATCAATAATCGCTATCAATTGCATAATACGGGTGATGGATGATACGGACAGGGCAGGTGCCCGGGGAGCGTGACTCCCTAGCGGCCTGTAAATCGGGGGTTAGAACAGGTTGGCGTTCTTCTCGACCCACTTGAAGTATTCGATGATGTCTTTGATCTGCTGGTCACTCATGCCCTGGTTCGGCATGCGCAGATTGAAGTAGTTGATCATCGAGTCAACGTACGGATCCTTGAACTTGGACTTGGGATCCTTGATAAATTCTGCGACCCACTTCTCACCATTTTCGTGGCGCTGGAGGACACCGGTGAGGTCAGGACCAGAGGAGACTTTTCCGATGACATGGCATCCGCCGCATCCACCTTCGTTGAAGGCTTCCTGCCCTCTCTTGGCTGCTTCACTCATCGGGGTGGCGATCTTCTTGACCAGCAGGTCTTTGGCACGGATACCGACGTCGGCGGTTTTAACCATATATTGCCAGATCATGTTCTCAAACAGGATCGCTTTGTTGAGATCCCCTGCTTTGACCGCTGCATCCGACTTCTTCTTCTGCTCGGCGATCTTGCCGTACTGATCGAGGGCGTCGGTGACGAGGTTTTTGACAACCGGGTATTTCTCGAAGTGGTTAGCTTTGAGGAATTTGACGACCGACTGGATGACCGCATCGGTCGCTTTGTTGGTTGCGACGGTTTTGTCATACTCAGCCTTAAGTTGCTCCGGTGTCATTTTGTTCATTTTGAGTTTAGCAGCTGCCTCGTATTTTTTGTTGGGATCTTTGACCATCAGGTATCCCATCATCTCGAGGTGGAGTGCCGAACAGAACTCGGTACAGTAGTACGGGAAGACCCCTTCCATATCAGCCTTGAAGGTAACAGAGACTGTTTTACCCGGCTCGAGTGACGTGTGGACATTGTAGAGATCCACGGTAAAGCCGTGTGTCTCATCCTCTGCCCGCTCAAGGTTGGTCAGATAGAAAGTAACCGTGTCACCCTTGTTGACGGTGACGTGCTCAGGGTTGATGTGTGAGCGCACCATGGTACCGTAGACATAGACATGGTTGCCCTTGCGAACGATCTTCTCTTGTCCAGCCAACGTCTTACCGACATGGGTTTTACCGGTAAAGGCACTGGTTCCCATCTTGTAGCGTACTTCGGTATGAAGCTTGCTTGCCCGGATGGCCACCGCTTGGTGAGGCTCACCGAGGGGAATCGGCATATCATAGAGCAACTGCATTTTCTTGCCACGGATGTCGATCAACTGGTGGTTCTGCGGATGTAGAGGGCCGATTTCGTTGAAGCGGTCGATGGCGAGTTTGTTCAGAGCGATGATGTATTCACCCTGAGGATCTTCGGTTTTACCTTCCATTCCGCAGAGGTGTCCGATGTTGTAGTTGACGTTCTGGCGATCAATAACTTTACAGTTTTTGTAATCCCAGCGTACGACTTGAGAATCAACATACAAAGAGGTGTAGATTTCTCCGTCTTTCCAATTCTTACCGTATTGGTTATGCAAGGGACCAAGGCCAAGCTGTGCTTGACAGTGGGCAGCAGCTTTGAGGTCAAGAATGGGGATACCGAAAGGGTCTTTCCCTGCATACTTCTTGTCGGCGATCAGTTTTTTGATCTTCGCCCACTCATAGACCGTCGCATGGGTATCGAGCTTACCACAGACAACGATGTATTTTCCGTCAGGAGAGACATCGACACCGTGAGGAGACTTGGGCTCGGGGATCAGGAACAACGCGTCGTTTTTGACCGCGACATCGATGGGGACAACTCGGTGACCGTTGATGACCTTCACGTTCTTGGGATCTTCGGCCAATTTGGCGAGTTTCTTCCAGTTATAGACCTGCAGGAAATCGGTATCGTTACGTGAACAACCCGCTTCAAACGGCGGTAGACCTTTTTCAATCCCTCCAGTGTACATCTCAGAGTTGAAACTGTTGGTGAAGCCCCAACCTGCCGATGCCTCTTTACCGGCATCGGAAAGATCCTGCATATAGGGAGGCATTTCGATGGTGAAGGATTTCTTCGGCTCAATTCGCCCTTTGTCATGATTGAATTTCCAAACGGTCACACCACCACGGTACGTCTCAGCATACTCATCCATAGGGTGGTAGTTGTTGTCCAAAGGTGCCGCATACTGGCACGCTTCGAGAATGTACTCAGAGTTAGGAGTGAAGAAGGCTCCACCGTGGTCGGATTTGAAGACCGGGTTGACAACGATCTGCTTGGTCACAAAGTCTTTGAGATCAATAACCGCAATACGGGGGTTGGCCTTGTCATTGATAACAAGCCATTTACCGTCGTATTTACCGTTGGTTTCTGAGATCGCCGGGTGGTGAGTATCCCCCCAGGTGATCTTGTGACCCCGGATGTTTCCTTCTGCAAGGATCTTTTTGGTGTCGTCATCATAACCCCATCCCTGCCAGGGCTCCGGGGTAAAGACACCGATGTACTTGAGGATCCGCATCGACGGTACGCCGTATGCGATCATTTGTCCGGATTGTCCGCCGGAGCTGAACACGATATACTTATCGCGTCCACCGCTGGGTGTGTAGGTTTTGGCCGCCGCCAGCAGGTCTTGCTGACTCAAGCCTCTGTCTTTCATCACTTTTTCGAGTTCGGATGCGCCAAAAGCCGTAGAGGCAGCAACCGCTGACCCGAGAAGCAGTGCTGAAAGTTTGTTCATGTGCTTCATGTTTCCTCCTAATTTAAGATAAGGGCACCTCAAATAATAGGTCGTACCCACAACATCTCCAGCTTTTGTCCAGGCAAGGCATCGCTTCGCAGGCATAGCCGTAGCTACGTCAAGAAGCGATAACGCCGTATGGGCGAAAGCTGGTGATGCCCGCAGGGTGGGCTTTGCAGACGCGATCTTTTACTTGATGCTCTCTTCACCGTAGCTACGGCTACGCTTTGAGAGCCTCAAGCAAAATCTCACATCTGCAAAGCCCATTGTGGGTATGACCTATTATTCGAGGTGCCCTTTGGTCACACAACGATAATGTACCATGGTTCCCGCCTGTGAGATTGACACACATCAATCTCCGTGCAGAACAATGACCATTAACGTACTCTGTAATCATACCCAAAGCCCAGTCGCTTTTGGGTCGCGGGACAAAAAGAAACCGAAAAGAAACTGTTATACGTTTAGAAAGTTACGCTTGAATAACGTATCCAAGCTTCCCAACAGTCTCAACGACTTCCTCGGGAAGTTTTTTACGAAGCTTGAAGACAAGATTTTTGAGTGCGGAGGGGGGTGCCTCTTCGTAGACGTAGATTTTCTCTTCGATGGTTTGTTTGGTGACGAGGTTGCCCCGGTGTGCCAGCAGTAGCTCGACCAGCTCGATCTCTTTGGCCGTGAGGAGGATCGGCGTGCCCTCATGCACAAACTGTTTGTTTTCCAGATCATAAGAGAGGGTCGGTGTGATAGGGGTCAGGGTATGGTGCTCCCGGTAGAGTTTGGCCGCACAGTCGGCCAGTACGCGGGAGAGATCGCTCTCTTTGACCGGTTTGACCAAGTACTCGACGAGTGAAAGTTTGATCGATTCCAGCAGAAAGTCCTGATCGGTGTAGGCACTCGTGACGACGATGGGGGTCTCGGTATCTTTGAGGCGAATTTTTTTGACCAGATCCAACCCGCTGAGCCGGGGCATTTTGATGTCGGTGATGACGATGTCCGGTCGATGCTTACGGTAGAGCTCGTACGCTTCCTCCCCGTCAGCGGCCGTATAGACTTCCTGCACATACAGCAACAACACCCGCCGGAAACTCTCCCGAAGCCGCTCTTCGTCTTCGGCCAGCAGCAAGGTGCTCTTGCTCAGAAGTATTTCGTATTGTTCTTCCATCATTGTGTTTGCCTCATTCTACTTATGCAACCGGTGGATATTTATCCAACTTTGGAGACAGGACTTCAGTCCTGCCTGACGGGACTGAAGTCCCTGCTCCGGATTAGAATAATGCCTGCCGGGTTAAAGGAGCAGGGGCTTTAGCCCCGTTGAAACAGCGCGATTTTGTGCTGCATTAGACGGGACTGAAGTCCCTGCTCCAATATTCCCGAGTTCGTGCACAGTCTCTATCCTTATGGTTTGCTGTGTATAATCATAGCACAAAAGGGTCAAGGAAACACCATGCTCAAACCCATTAATTTCACCAAACGATATGTGATCGCCCTCACCCTCATCGCCCTCCTCTCCGCTTTGGCCTACGTCAACCTCAACCAACTCATCTCCTCTCAAGCCAACAACGGCAAGCGGATCAGCCTCAGCAGCCGCCAGAAAATCCTCGCACAGAAGATCGCCTTTTTTGCCCTGTACTACAAAATCAACCAGCTGAGGGACGTCATCCACCAGATGCGCACCGCCCACGACCAACTCATCCATGCTCCCCTGCCGCCCAAACTCAAGCAACTCTATTTCGACCCTCCCCTGCAACTCGATGCTCAGGTCAAACGGTATCTCCATCATGCCGATATCTATGCTGAGCACCGCGACGGTCGAAGCCTCACCTACCTGCTGACCCACTCCAACGCACTCATGTCCGACCTCGATCAAGCCGTCAACCTCTACCTCGACGAAGCCGATCACAACACCCGGCGCCTTAAGCAAGTCGAACTGTTTATCTTCCTCTCCACACTCGTGACCCTCTTTTTCGAAGCGCTTCTCATCTTCATGCCCGCCAATCGCCGTATCCGACAATATACTCGGGATATCCTCGCCCAGAAGGACTACTCCAATGCCGTCATCGAGTCGAGCACAAACGCCATCATTACCCTCGATCAAGATCTGCGGATCCAAACCTATAACCGGATGGCTGAAGCGATCTTCGGCTACACCAAAAACGAGATGCTTCATCAACCCAATTTCGACAAACTCCTCCCCCGGGAATATCGCCTCCTGCGCCAGCAGGGGGTCGCCGGATTCCTCGAGGAGCTAAACATCCGCGAGCACGGCACGGTCGTCGAACTCGAAGCGACCAACAAAACAGGTGAAACCTTCCCCGCACGGGTCTCCTTCGGGACGACCCGCGACGTGGACAATATCGCCATCGTCGCTAATATTCAGGATATCTCCCGCGAACGGCTCAACGATCAGCTCCTCCAGCAGCAGGCCAAATTTGCCGCGCTTGGAGAGATGATCGCTATCATCGCCCACCAGTGGCGCCAACCCCTCGCTGAACTCAACTTCAACTGCATCTACGCCAAGAAAAAACTCGTGTCGACCCACAGCGACCCTGAACTGATCGACGTCATTGCCAAAAACGAGGATATCATCCAGTTCATGTCCGAGACCATCACCAACTTTCAGGATTTTTACAAAAGCTCCCAGAACACCCATTTCAACCCCACCGTCTCCGTCCGCCAGGTGACCAACATCATCCAATCGGTGCTCGACCTCAACCAAATCACATTTACCCAATCCATC
>JALVWV010000297.1 GCA_027023145.1 Campylobacteraceae bacterium
GTTCTAAGAACTGCTTGACACTCCGAACTTAGACCCAACCCGGGTCTGAGTTCACCCCTTCTCTTTTCTTTCCTCCATTTTTTCGTATTAAGTGCTAAGTGTTATGTTTTACGTGAGTTTCTGATTGTACCATTCTCGCGTAGGGTGTGCAATAGCACACCTTTCGACGATCAACGCATCCATGAATATTCTCCCTCGTTCCACATCTCCTGATATGGAACGCCCATTGGAGTTCAAACAAACTGTCAAGGAAAAAAATTTTATATAAAGTTAAACTTATTTTGAGTAGAATAACGGAAAGGGTACACAGAAGCTTTCAGGAGTCCTACGTCCTGAAAGTCTTGTGCGACTACTCGTCGCAGTCTGTGTTCTTTTGCCTCTTGCTCTCCTTGTAACTCAGCCACATAATTGTAACCTTCACTACTCCAAGAACAAAAGCAAGTACAGAAAACCAGGTTTCCATAGCGTACCCTTTCAGTTGAGTTACCCTGCCTATGCCGGAAGGCATCGCTCATGCAAGCCCGCCCTCTCAACCGAAAGTAAAAACACAACCCTCTCCAAAAAGGGCATGTGAATCATAGCATACATGCGCCAATATATCTAAAAATGTGTCATATTGTCATATTTTCCCTCATAGATTCTCTGGAATATGTTATAATACACTCAACAAAAAGGAGTCGCTATGCAAACCATCCAGATCGAAGTTCAAGATACGTATATGGATAACGTTCTTACGATACTCCACTCACTCCAGCACACTATGATCAATACCATTCAAGTAAAAACATCAGAGGACGTATCTGATTTTGCGAAAGACCGCCAAGCGCTTCAAGACGTACTTCAGGATTACGCTCAGAACGGATCGAAAAACTTTACAAAGCTCGATGGCGACTATTGGCACTCTGTAAAAAGCAGACTTCTACAACGTAATTAAGAATAGCTATAATGGCAGTTGAGAAAAGTAATAAATTTGACAAAGACCTCGAGAGTATACTGGATCGTATAGCTCTTGACAGTCTCTATGCTGCACTGAACTTGGTCGATGAACTCGAGAAGCGACTGAAAACATTACCGCATATGCCCTACAAATTTCGTAAGTCAATCTACTTTGACGATGATAACATTCGCGATTATATCTACAAAGGTTATGTGATTCCCTATCTAATAGATACAGAAGAAGACAAGATCATCCTTCTTGGTATGGTCAAATATCGAGAACATTTGTAATAAGGAAACCTTTGTCTAAAAAATCCCTCCACCTCATCAGCCTCGGCTGTACCAAAAACCTCGTCGACAGCGAAGTAATGCTTGGCAAGCTCAGTGACTATGCTCTCACGGATGATCCACAAGAGGCCGATGTCCTCATCGTTAACACCTGCGGCTTCATCGAGGCCGCCAAAGAAGAGAGCATCTCCACCCTCCTCGACCTACACCAAAACCGCAAAGAGGACTCCGTACTGGTGATGAGTGGGTGCCTGAGCGAGCGGTACAAAAAGCAACTCCAGTCTGAAATGCCCGAGATCGATATCTTTACCGGAGTGGGTGACTACGAGAAAATCGACGAGCTTATTGAGGCCAAACGGAGCCACTTCAGCCCTGAAGTGTATCTGCTCAGCGAAGAGGCTCCCCGCCTCATCACCGGATCGCGCTACCACGCCTATGTCAAGATCGCCGAAGGGTGCAACCAGACATGCTCGTTCTGCGCCATTCCGGGATTCAAGGGTAAACTGCACTCCCGTACCCTTGAATCGATCCTTGCCGAAGTGCGCCATTTAGCCAAAGCCGGTTTCTGGGATATCTCCTTCATCTCACAGGACAGCTCCAGCTGGGGGCGGGATCTCGGGATGCGGGATGGGCTGATCGATCTGATCGAGGCTGTGGAAGGAGTCGAGGGTATTCGCTCCGCCCGCATCCTCTATCTCTACCCCAGTACAACCACCTTTGACTTGATCGACCGCATCGCTGATTCTTCGCTTTTTCAAACGTATTACGATATGCCGATCCAACACATCGATGACGGGATGCTGCGCACGATGAAGCGGGGATTTGGTGAAGCCAAAACGATCGGACTCCTTGAGCACATGCGCAGTAAACCCCATGCGTTCATCCGTACCTCCGTCATTGCCGGACACCCCGGAGAGAGTGAGGAACAGTTTGAAAAGCTTTGCCGTTTCATGGAAGACTTTGGCTTCGATCGCTTCAACACTTTCCACTACTCCAACGAAGAGGATACCACCGCCTACACAATGGAACAGATCCCCCAGCCTACCATCGATGCGCGCGCCGAACACCTTGGAGCCATTGCCAAAGCCAGCACGCTGTCATCACTCCAAGCCCTGATCGGCCAGACCCTCCCTCTCGTCATCGACGGCCCCAGCAACGAACACGAATACCTCCTCTCCGCCCGGCCGCTCAGCTGGGCAGTGGAGATCGACGGAGAGATTCTTGTCAATGATACGAATGATATCTCTGTGGAGTATGGGGAAGTTTATGAGGCTATGATAACGGAACTTGTCGGGGAACAGTTGCTGGCGAAACTTTTGAAAATGAAAGATGAAAGATGAAAGATGAAAGATATAAAGCTCGAGATGATCTTCTCGGTACAAAAAGTTTTGACTTTTCTCTACGAATCATTGGGCTATACAAATATTTGATAAAAACACATCATGAATACGTCCTTTCTAAACAAATACTCCGATGTGGTACAGCTATAGGTGCCCTAGTCTCTGAAGGAGAATTTGCCCAGTCAAAACCGGATTTCATCAATAAAATGCATGTTGCACTCAAAGAAGCGAATGAAACAAGATATTGGCTAAGACTCCTGGCTCAGTCGGATTACATCAGTGATAAAATGTTCCAAAGCCTCCTCCCCGATATCGAGTCACTCATTCGACTTCTCGTATCTACCATAAAAACAGCCAAGAAAAACCATGCAAAATAAAAATTCAACATCTTTCATTTTTGATTTTTCATTTTTCATTTTTCATTTTTCATTCCAATCATGGGCGGAACGCACATGAAAAACTTCCTACTTCCTACTTCCTACTTCCTACTTAACAAAAAGAATTTACTCGCTTTCTCCGCCGGCATCGACTCTTCAGCTCTTTTCTTTCTCCTGATCGAGCACAAAGTCCCCTTTGACATTGCTATTGTTGATTATGAAGTACGACCCGAGAGCAAAAGAGAAGTTGCCCACGCTCAAACATTGGCAAAACAATACAGCTTAAAATGTCACACCACTATCGCTCCGAAATTTGAAAGCAACTTTGAATCCCAAGCACGTACTTTTCGTTATGCATGGTTCGAATCACTCATCGCTGAACACGGGTATGAGACGCTCCTGACCGCCCATCAACTCAACGATCAGCTGGAGTGGTTTTTAATGCGACTGACACGGGGAGCGGGTCTGCATGAGCTGATCGGGATGGAGCCGGTGCAGAAGCGTTCAGGATACACGCTGGTGCGCCCGCTGCTTGCTGTTTCCAAAGCGGAACTACTTGAGTACCTCACAGAGCATAACTATCCTTATTTCGTCGATGAGAGCAACCACGATACCCACCATGAACGCAACCGTTTCCGACACAATTTCTCAGATCCATTGATCGAGCGTTACGGAAAAGGGATTCGCCGGAGTTTTTCATACCTCGCGCACGACAAAGCAGTACTCGACTCAGGTTTTTCGCTCCTGTTCCAAGAAAAAGAACTCCACCTATTGCAGATGAATCACCCTGACCTCGCCCCTAAAGCCGCCGATAAAACGCTCAAAAATCTTGGATACCTCCTCAGTGCCGCCCAGCGTGAGGAGATCGCAAACCATACCAGCATCGTCCTTGCCAACCGCTGGGCAATTGCCCGAAGCGATACTCATCTCTGGATCGCCCCCTGGCGTACTGCTTCCATGCCCAAACCTTTCAAGGAACGCTGCCGAACCTTGGGCATCCCTCCAAAAATTCGACCGTATCTTTATGAGGAAGGCATAGATCCTGTCACAATTCCTTATCGTACTACCCCCGCGTAGGTGTGCAATTGCGCACCAAAATCGCACCGCAATGTATCTGAAAGTAGAGGCTTCAGCTCTACCCTGAGGCTCTCATGTTTTTTGAATGTTGGGCGAGACTGAAGTCTCCGCTTCCGGGAAAAATACCGTTGGAAGGTGCGCAATTGCGCACCCTACGCGTAATACGCCCACAATTCCCAATTCTTATCTCACTCTGAAAATAAAGAGAAGGTATACTGCACTCCAAAATCGATGCTCTTCGTTTGGAATCCACCTGTCTTGCTTCGGACGTACGCTGCTCCAAGGTAGAGCTGGGTCGCATCATCAATGTCGTATATGATTCCACCGCCTAATGAACCAAAAAGCCCTCCATCCATGTGAACATCTCCTCCACCCCCTACCCCGGCCAACGCTTCAGCATAGAGGTGAAATCCACGGTAACCATCGGTCTGATAGCCCAAACCGAAGACCCCTTCAGCATAACCTCCCGCCTGCCCCTGCCATGCCCAAAACGACTCACCAGTGAGATAAAGGTTTGGGGTCAGGAAGCGGTTGAGTGCTATCCCGATGAGATCGATTCTATTGACTTGATCGTCGTTAAACAGCCCTTTGGTCGGAAGGTAGGATTTGTTGATGAGTCGAAAACGCCAAGCAGTGAGATTGGCCTCCCCATCAAACCAAGGGTCACCCAGACCATAAAACGACTCCCGATACCCAAGCGTCGCACCGTAACTAGTCGCTGAGAAATCTCCACCAAATGAGGCAATCGTCCCTGCACGTACTCCAAGCTTGACATGATCAAAAAGCGTCGTTTCGGCCACACCGTCGACACGGTACATCAGCCCACCACCCGTATCGATCTTACCACCACCGGCGGCTCCGAGTGCGGCTTGGATGCCTGCAGAAAATCGATCGCCAAATTTCATACGATAGCCACCACCTCCGAAAAGCTCCATATACCCCGTAGCCTTGCCTGCACCCGCTCCGGCTGCCTGCAAAATCCCATACCATACATCCGATCCGATCACAAATTCCACACCCGCCAAAGAAAACGGCTCGGTCATCTCCACCGAGTGCACATTGTGAACCCCCGACGCCGGTGCATAATGTTCAATGAGTACATCTGTTGCAATATCCAAAGCCAACCTTGCATGATCGATATCTCTAGGAGTAGGAACTTTAGTCCCATCAGGCAGGACTGAAGTCCTGCCTCCACGCTTGGCGTACGAAATAGCTGAACTCCGACCCCAACCATCTCCTCGCCAAAAACGCCCCTCAAATGGGACAGAAACACCTACATAAAGCTGTGTACTGTCAATCTGACCATTGGGATACCACACACGGCTTACACCCGCCTCAAAACTTGCCATATCCATATCGTATGTCAGCCCAAGCGAAGGGTGAATCATCAGCCCACCACCCTGCGGTGCCGATCCACCACCGCCGGCACCGATATACAGCCCACCAATTCCCTCCAGTTTCGAAAAAAGAGGCACGCGAACGCGCCCCTCCATCCCTACGGTAAAAAATCCACCTCTTTGTCCATACACCGCACCATAAAGCTCCGGGCCAATCGAGAGATATTGGTTCACATCAAACAACGTCCCAACCCGTATCAATCCCATAGGCTCTTTTTCTGGGAGAAACAGCCGCTCATAACTGGTCTCAATGTGACCGGAATAAGAAGCATTTTCCGCCACGATAAAAGAGCAAAACCCAACAATTAAAAAGAAATTCTTTATCACTATTTTCATTGTTTGCCTTCATGTAATGAATTCCTCATTCCTCACTCCTCACTCCTAACTTTCCCTGCCAACGGATGCGCCCCCATATACTCCTCCATCTTTTTCACGCTCCCCAGTTTGGTGTAGACCTGTGTCGTAGCCATGGAGGCGTGACCGAGAAGTTCACTCACATCGGCAATACGGGCACCGTGAGCCAGCAGGTGAGTAGCAAAGGAGTGGCGGAGTTGGTGCGGAGTAGCTTTGAAGCCGTGGGCGCGAAAAAGCTTGCTCAGGCGGTAACGAAGCTGAGCAGCAGTTAGAGGGTTGCCGTTTTTTTCAAACAAATACTCTCGGGAGGTGTGTGTCTGCCGATGCTGAATAATCAAAGCCTGAAGATATGGGAGCAACGGAAGCTGGCGCACCTTATTCCCTTTTCCATGAATTTGAATCCACTCCGTATCGATCTGATCCAGTCGCAATGATGCAAGTTCACTGATTCGCAATCCCAGACCGTAGAGCATCCCGATCAGCAGACGCTCCTCGGGGGTGGCTGCCTCCATCACTTCAGCGATGGCATGCTCTTCGAGGGGTTTAGGGAGGGTTTGAGGGGTTTTGATCGTCTCAACGCCAAGTGCCTGCACCGAGATACCGGCATGATCATTAAGGTACCGGACAAACGAACGCACCGCCGTGAGTTTGGCATGGATGCTGCGCTTGGAGAGAGACCGGATCGTCAGGCGCCAGGACATGATATCCAATACCCATCGCCCCTCTTCTTCGTACCAGGCACACTGCTTCTCCATCTGATGCAACGCCGTCGCATAGGTTGTCTTCGTCGCCTCGCTGTATCCACGTATACGGGTCAGATACGTCAGGAATGACCCGATCAAAGCATGGAGATCGGGTACCATATCATA
>JALVWV010000298.1 GCA_027023145.1 Campylobacteraceae bacterium
TACCAGATCATACAGTCCTACGGTTTTGATCTCCATGGCTACGCGGGGGAGGTGGGTCATGGATCGTGTCCTTGTGGGGAGTTTTTTGTGTTAAGTGCTAAGTGTTACGTGTTACGCTGAATATGTAATGTAACCGCGTAGGGTGTGCAATTGCACACCTTCTGACGGTTGTTTTGTTTAGAAAGTCTGACAAATCGCAAGCGATTTTGGTGTGCTATTGCACACCCTACGCGAGAAAAATCACACGTATCAAAACAAGGGGCTGGGACTTCAGTCCCACAATGCGACTAAAGTCGCATCCCCTCCATTTCTAACTTCTAATTTCTACTTTCTAACTTTCACGCTTTGTGCTCTTCGGCCACTGCCTCCGGCTCGATACCGTAAGAGGCCGTGGGATCTTTGGCCGGCATGAAGATACCGATGAGACCTTTGATCCCAACCGAGAGGACAATGTTGAGCAGGAAGATCACCCAGGCGATCAGAATCATGCTTCCGGCGATCGCAGCGAGGATCATCCAGGTGTTGAACTCACCGTTGATGTAGAGGTGGCGACGGAGCATTCCGTCCAGACCGGCCATCCCTCCGAAGGCACCCATGCCGACTCCGCCGATGAGGTAGAGCCAGTAGTGGATCCAGGTCAGTTTCTTGCTGTAGAGTGTCGTGTTGTTGGTGACGATCGGCCACAGGACATACAGTGCACTGTAGAGGGTCATGTAGAGACCGACGATCAAGGCGATATGGACGTGCGCCATGATGATCCACTGGGTGTTATGCAGGATCCGGTTCATCCCCATGTCGGCCTGGATGATCGCCGCAGGCACGGCCAAACCAAATCCGATCAAGCCACCGAGGAGGTACGCCAGCGCCGGTGTCATTTTGAGCGGGCGGGCTTTCCAGAGGGTGACCAGCGTAATGAAGAGTGCCAGTCCCTGTGTCAACAGCTCAAACGCCGTGACCATCTCTCCTGAGATCAGTTTCATCATCTCGGGCTGTCCCTGATCGGCCAGCAGGTGGTGCGACCATACCATCCATGAGACGAGGAGCTCGAGCATCAACGCCGCACGGGCGACGTTTTCCATGAAGAGCTTCTGTCCGGTGATGAGGGTCGCCAGCAGGTACCACGAACCGGCTACATAGATCAGTACGAGCCCGTCTGCGACGAGGTCAAGTCCCCACCAGAAGAAGTTTTTGTACAGCAGCGCATCGATCGCCGCAACGTTGAGCGGGTGGCCGGAGGCATCAAAGATCAGATAGACCAGTACCAGTATCCCGGCACCGAGGATCACCAGGGCATCGAGGAAGGTGTCAACCGTTCCCCGGAAGATCGCAACCACCGGCAGTGCCAGTGCAGGCTCTTTGGAGTAGGGAGGCTTGCCGGTAAGCTTGTGCCAGAGGTTGAGCATCCCGTCGATCCCGAATCCGGAGATCAGGAGCTCTTTGGTGGTCTTGTTCTTGTGAACACCCACGCGCTGGAAGATCGTCGCGTAAATGTTGTAGATGAAACCGAGTGTTCCGATCATGATGAGTGCCACGCCCACAATAAAGACGATCCCACCGACGACCTTGAACTGCTCCGTATCCGCCGGCAACGGCCAGTAGAGGGTATAGAGCGGTCCATACGCCCAGACAAACGCCGCCAACCATGCCAGCGCAGTCCCGATGGTGATCAGCAGCCAAACGGCGTTGGCCAGTTTGATACTGTAGAGGGGCTTCTTGGTCAAGAATGGTACGAGGAACATGAAAGCCGCAAAGACCAGCTGATACGTCGAGCCAAAAATCCCGACGATCGGGTGGGCCGTCATGATCGAGAAGTAGTGTGCCGGATGGTTGAACATCTCCGGAAGCGGATTGGCCGGGCCAGTACTGACCAAGCGCATAATCATCCCCTCTATGGCCACCAGACCGAAAAAGAGGAAACTCATCACGACCGCCCTCAGCGTTACTTTTTGCAGGGCATTCAAGCTGTCCGCATCAAAATCGGTTCCGTTGATCAGGTTGTTCATCAAACTCATTTAGCACCTCCTTCCTGGCAGCCGACTACTTCGACGAAATTTTTCACGAGCATCAAATCCTTTTTGCCGTCTTCGGAGTATTGCTCCGGGCCGGAATACTCCGTCGACGTCAGATTGAAGACGCCATTATGGTTAAACGTCCAGAGCAAATCGTTGCTCTCCAGGATGCCGTTGACATCGGTGCCGGGGTTGACCTGCATCTGGGTCACGAGCGAGCCATCCTGACGGAACAGACCAAACCCATAGACCAAATCACGGCTCCGGACATTAAATCGGATCTTTTGACCGCACTGCACGGTGATCTTTTTGGGCAGACCGATCCATTTGTGCTTGGCGATTTCAAACGTATATTCGGCATCGGCTTTGATCTCGTGGCGCATAATATCTTCAGACACCCAGGGGATGGTGTTGTAGGTGAAAATGTGGTGCCCTACCCCCATCGCCACCAGAAAACCGATGTAGGTATAAAACGGAATACGTACAACCGATTTTGCCTTCTCTTTTCGTGTCAGGTTATACCCAAACCAGGCAATGATCGAAATGATCATCAGCGCATAGATCGTGTAAGCCGTATTGTGAAACTTCAACAGCTCTATGGAACTGGCAAACGTCATGTCCTCTCCTTAAGGTTAAGTAATAGTTATTATAGCAAAGAAGAATAGAAAGAGATGTTAAACTTCGCCTAAAAAGGTTCTATTTTTTGATTAAAAATTAATCATACGGGCATTTTTCATTATTTTTTCTTATAAACAGGTGTTCAAAAAATAATCAGAGCGTTTAAAACCGTTTCCAGTAGGTACGTGAGAAGAGCATAATCACGGTAAAAAATTCAAGACGGCCGAGGATCATCGCTCCAGATAGAATCACTTTGTCCAGCGCAGAGAAAAACGCATAATTTTCCACCACCCCGACCCGGGCAAATCCCGGCCCGATGTTGCCCACCATGGCCAACGCTGCGCTCAGGGACGTCAACAAATCATACCCCCGAGCATAGAGGTAAAAGGTCACGAGAACATTTGTCGCTGTAAACACTAGGGCAAATCCTGTAATGATTCCGAGCGTATCGTATGTAATCCGATTGCCATCCACATAGAGAGAAGTGATGGCTTTAGGATGAAGCATACGGCGGATTTGAAAACCGAGATTTTTCATCAGTATCACGTAACGGCTCACCTTAAACCCTCCGGCCGTCGAACCGGCATTTCCACCGATCAACATGGTAACAAAAATGATCACCACGGCAAAGGGGCCCCATTGTTCATAGTTGACCGAGGCAAATCCCGTGGTCGTCAGAATCGACGCAACAGAAAAAAAGGCATGGGTAATCACGTAGCCCGGCTGGACATTTCCCGTCTCAATCCGGTACCACGCCAGTGCCACGCTCAGCGCCACAAAGGCAATCAGATACCAGCGCACCTCTTCGCTGCGGTAGCCGCTGACGTCTCCCTTGAAGAGGCGCAGGTGTGCCAAGAAGTTGATCCCGGCAAGGATCATAAACACCGTCGTTGTCCAAATGATCGCCGGCTGGTATTGCCAATGCGCCATCGAATCATTCTTGGTCGAGAATCCCCCAGTCGAGAGGGTCGAAAAGGCGTGATTGATCGCATCAAACAAGCTCATCCCCTCCGCCCAGAGTAGCAGCATATCGACCAGCGTCAGCAGAACATACACTCCCCAGATCCGCAACGCCGTGTCCCGGATCTTGGCGCTATACTTCTCCAGCTTGTTCCCCGTTGCTTCGGCTTTGAACAAGGCCATGGATCCGGTGGGATTGATCAGCGAGAAAAGCCCGACGCCGAGTACGATGATCCCCATCCCGCCGAGCCAATGCATCAGAGAGCGCAGCAGCAGGATGTGCATCGGAAGGCCCTCGATGTCGTGGTAAATCGTCGCCCCAGTGGTCGTGTAACCGCTGACCGCTTCGAAAAAACCGTCCACAAACGTCACATGGGTCGAGAGGAGATACGGGATCGCCCCGGTGAGCCCCAGCAGCAGCCAGATGAGATTGACCGCGAGAACGGCATCCCGCACCCGCATCTCGACGGCATGGCGCAGGAGAGAGAGGAATCCCGCCAGACTCACCACAAACAGTCCCAGATCAAACAGCATGAACGGAAGAACCTTTTCATGTGCGAAGAGCCCTACGGTGATCGGCAAAGCGAAAAAAACGGCGATAAACATCCCGACGAGTGCGAGGATCTTGGTGGTGTTTTTCAGAGCGAGCGTATCCACTCGAGCCCCCGTTTCTCTTCATCCGCCTCGATCACCAGAAAGAGCATATCCCCTGCTTCGAGTTCCACGGATGTCTCAGAATGAAACACCGCTTCCCGGCGGGCAACCAGCATCAACCCCTCCCGCTTCCATACGGGGAGATTCCGGCCAATCAACGGGGATGCCGGATCCACTTTCCGAGCCAAAACAACGGCCGCTCCCCCACAGAAATGGCGACTCTCCACCGCATCCTGACGCACCGCACTCTCAAGGATCGCATAATAGGCACTCATCTGAGGCCCCCGGGCAACCACCATCCCGAGCTGGTGCATCAGAGGGTAGTATTTGCGATCATTATTGACGGCAACAATCTTGGGGATGTTGTACTCCTGCGCCTGGAGTGCCCGGATGATGTTGGTCTCATCTTTGCGATCGGTAGTGATGACCATGTCGGCTTGATCGAGCCGCTCTTCGGGGTAGAGGATCGCTTCATCGTACCGGCTGTTGATCACCAACGCGCGGTCTTGAAAAACATCCGATGCCAGGTGGCACAAACGGATATCTTTCTCGACGATTTTGACTTCGACCCCCTCTTCGACCAACACTTTGGCCACCTCAACCCCGAGCGTATCGGCACCGAAAACCACCGCCGTCTCGATCCGGGGTGGCATGTGTAGGTCGAGTTGTCCGTAGAGCGACTCCAGCACAGCTCCGTCCCCGAGGAAATAGATCCGATCTCCATGCTCGATCACCCACTCCGGTGTTGGGAGATAAAAACGCTTCTCCCGCTCAATCCCCACGATTTTAAGATGATCGTTCTCAAACGCTTGAACGGATTTGGCTTCGTGGAGGGGGTTGTCGACCTGAATAGAGATGAGTTTGGTATCGGTACCGGCAAACTGCTTGACATTGTTGGCTCCGGGATACGTCAGCAGCAGGCGCACCGTCTCAGCCGCAAGGCGGAACGGAAAGATCCGCTCCAGCGCCCCGAGGTTGGCCAGAAAGGCACTCTGTTCGAAGTAACTGTTGCGCAGGCGGATGATGCGGCGGTCGATGCGGGTCGTATCGGTGGCGAGCAACGTCGAGAGGATGTTGGCTTCGTCACTGTCGGTCACGGCGATGAAGAGATCGACGTGGCTGTTGAGGAGTGAACGATACGTCTGGGGGTTTTCGATGTCTCCGGTCAGCGGATAAATGTCGATCAACTCTCCGAGACGCTCCAGCGCTTCAGCATTGCGGTCGATCACCGTCACCTCGTGGTGCTGCGAAAGCGACCGCGCCAGTTCAAATCCGACCTTTCCGGCCCCGGCAATTATGATATTCATGCGAAGATGATACCACGTTTGGGATTAGGCATTCTTGAGGGGGGGCAAGACGACTTCCGCTGCCATTTCAACCAGTCTTCTGGCGTACCCGTACTCATTGTCCTGCCACGCCGAAACCCGCAGGAGATTCCCGCCGCTCAGATCCATCAACGGCAGATCAAGGGTGGCACTGTGGGGGTCGGCAATGTAGTCGGAGGAGACTTTGGGCTCAGTCGTGTGGGCAAGGATCCCTTGCCAATTGGCATCAATTGTCTCGGTAATGCGACCACGCACCTCATCAAGGGTATGCTGCCCATCCAGCTTGATCAGCAGATCGTACATCGTCGTGGCTGTCACGGGGATGCGGATGCTTTTGGCATGGAGTTGGTCACGCAGATGGGGGAAAAACGTCGCCGTCGCCGTCGCAGCACTGCTCTCGATGGGAATGATGTTGACGGCAGCAGCACGGGTACGACGGATATCATGGGAGTAGTGTTTGGAGTCGAGGAGATTTTGGTATGCTGTATAGCTGTGGAACATGTGCATCTGAGCCCCCCGCACCCCGAAGAGCCGA
Organism: Campylobacteraceae bacterium; assembly: GCA_027023145.1. GTDB lineage: Bacteria > Campylobacterota > Campylobacteria > Campylobacterales > Sulfurovaceae > S017-3. Next base: position 6,102 of record JALVWV010000298.1, read on the forward strand.
TCGACCACCGAGAGGATCGGCACGATGGCGTTGGCAGAGCAGCTGGAGTTGGAGATGATGGTCTCTCCCTGATAGTGATCGGCATTCACCCCCCGGATAAACGTGGGCATCGTGTCACCCGGAGGGGTAGAGACGACGATCCGGGGGATACCCCCGGCAAGATAGGGGGTGTTGGATTCAACCGTGAGAAACATCCCGCTGGCCTGGATCATCACATCGACATTGAGGTCGTGCACGTCGAGTTTGGCAGGGTCTTTTTCGGTGAACACACGAACAGCATGGTCATCAATTATGAGAGAATTCCCCTCAGCGCGTACCACATAGGGCAACGTCCCATACACCGAGTCATACTTCAGCAAATAAGCCATTTGCTCAGCGTTATAAAGGTCATTGACCCCCACCAGTTCCAGCAAGGGATCGTCCAGGATGATCCGAGCTGCACTCCGCCCGAT
>JALVWV010000299.1 GCA_027023145.1 Campylobacteraceae bacterium
TCAAAGATCGTGTTGAAATGATTTTTGTCGTAGTAGAGCCCGAGCCCGGCGTGGTTTTTACCGATGAGCATCTCATCACAGCCGCTGTTTTTGGCCAGAAGCGCTTCGAGGATCAGTTCATTGTATCCGGCGAAGATATACGTATTTTCAAACGGGACGATGATCACTTTGTTGCGCGGCAGGAACCCCTCGACAAAGATATTGAGTGCCTGCAATCGGACGTCATAACGTAACCCTTCGTCGGTAAACGGCTTACGCAGGAAGAGGATGAGAAGATCCGATTCGCTGGCGGCCTGGCGGATCATCCGCTCATGGGCACGGTTGAGGGGATTAGCGGCAAGCATCATGGAACTGATTTTTTCTGCTCCGGTACGCTGGATCGCCTGACCGATACGGTGAAGTGTATTCTGGATGAGGGGATATTCGACGTGGTAGGTGCCGTAGAGGGAGAGATTTCCAAGACGCTTAATGGTATTTTTAACCCCAGGATGGGAAGGATCATCGGTTCCATAGATATTGATTAATCGCTGTTTTCGGTCGATCTCGAACACCTCCTCGACGACCATCTCCCCCACTTTGCCCCCTTGGGAGATCAGATCAACTGTTTCGCCCATTTTAAGCGAGGTGATCGTCGCGAGGTTACGCTTGCCGTTGGGGGCAAACAGCAGAGAAAACGGGAACGGAATCCCCTCATATGTCCGCGTCCGATCGACTGCTTCGGCTTCTTCCTGGCTCATCAGCCCTGTGACCGGTGCGAGCATACCCGCTTGGATAAGGGCGAGGGTTGAGAGGGCTTCGGCATCGATGTAGATTGATTTATTATTTCTTTTTGAAGAGGTCATATTTCTTCCTTTTTTCCCAAAGGCTTTTGCGGGAGATGCCGAGTTTCTTGCTCAGTTCGGTGTCGGGGAGTTTGTATTGGAAACTCTTGACGACGTGCTGGACGTATTCGTCGATAGTGAGGATCTCATTCTGGTCGTAGAGTTTATTTTTAGTTGTGACCGAGAGTACCTCAAATGGAGCTTCTTCTTCCAGCACTGCGGTGCTGGTGAGGAGAAAAATTTTGCCTTTGAGTTCAGCATAGAGGGATTCTCGTTCCTCTTTATTCAGCTTCTCAAGGTGGGTAATGTAACCGATAGCTTTTGTTGGAAGTTGGCGCACTTTCTCTGACCAGTTGGGGTCATCAAGCGTAAGGTAAACGAGAGGCTGTTCTAATGTACGGCTAATGTCAAGTGCTAGCTTGTCGACGGCACGTTGATAGTTGGTCTGAAGAATGATCGGGAGGGTGATGTCGCCGGGAGCCTGTCCGTGTTCAACTTGGTCGAGTAGATCCCGGGTGTACGCTTCGAAAAAGGTATTGCTCCTCTCCAGCATGCATACGGTTTGATGGTGTTTGATTTTGCGAATAAGGTCTTCGATCATAAAGGGTTTGACGATGTAGTCGTGCGCCCCATGTCGCATCGGTTCGCCAACGGTGTCGTTGTTGATGTAGTTGACCATGAGGATGATGATCTTGTCCCGGAATTTTTTCACGATAGGCATACACGATTGACCGGAGATAGAGGTGGAGAGGAGGTACGTATCGCCGTCACTGTGGAGGGCGTCTTTGATGGAACTGTAGATCTCAGTCTCGAAGTTGTGCTCGGTCAGTTTGGTGGCGATGCTCTGAGCGAGGTAGAGTTCGCTTTCGACGATGACGATTTTCATGTGGGATCCTTTGTCCAGTCGAAATATCCGAGGGTGGCGACAGCATGAGCCGTGACCCCCTCCTTGCGTCCGACGAAGCCCAATTTTTCGGCGGTGGTGGCTTTGATATTGACACGGTGGAGTGGAAGATGCAGGTGGTGAGCCAGCTTCTCACGCATAGCGGCTTTGTATGGGAGGAGGCGAGGCACTTGAGCCAGAAGGGTCATGTCGACATTGCGGATTGCAAACCCCACATGATGAATGCGTGTGACAACGGTATCAAGGAGGGTGACTGAATCGGCTCCGGCATAGGCAGCATCGGTGTCGGGAAACAGCTCTCCGATATCCCCCATCCCGGCAGCCCCCATCAAGGCATCGATGAGGGCATGGATCGCTACGTCTCCGTCGCTGTGGGCTTTGAATCCAAAAGGACTCTCGATTGTGATGCCACAGAGTTTCATCTCTTTGCCCTCTTCAAATGGATGGATGTCGATGCCGTATCCGGTGAAGGTGTCTGAAGTGGGTGAGGTGAGGCAGGGGAGTTTAGCTAGATCGGTCTGACGGGTGAGTTTATGCGCATGGCTGGAGCCTTCGACGAAGAGCACCGATCCGCCTGCCGCACGTACCGCACTGCTCTCGTCGGTGTAGTCGGCTTCAGAAGTGATCGCTTGGCGTAACGTCTCGGTACGGCTCAGCTGGGGGGTTTGGATGAGGCGTGCCCGATCGCGGTCGACGGCCTCCTCCCCTACATAGAGGGTATCGACCACGCTGAGTGTGGGGACGATGCAGTCCGCGTCTTCTTTGCGGGAGATGACCCGCTCGATCATGGGGAGGTCGAGGCAGCATCGGGCGACGTCGTTGACGAGGACGTACGGTGTATCGACTTTTTCAAGCGCATTGTGGAGTGATCTTTGACGACTGTTACCACCCGTTACAATTTCATAGGCTCCGAAGAGCTGCATATAGTCGATCTCTTCCTGAGCACCAACCACGATCACTTTAGCAAAGTCAAACGCACCGTTGAAATCGTCGGCAACCTTCTGCCAGAGCGGTTTATTCCCCTGATAGAGCCATTGTTTTTTCGCGCCCATTCCGAAACGAGTCGAACTGCCAGCCGCGAGTAATACCAGTGTAATGTCGTCCAAATCTTTCCCTTGTGTAACAATTTGATACACCATTATAACTTTTCTTGCTTTGAGCATACTTTGTAATCCGTTACACCTGTTACACTAAAGTAAGACTAATATTCTCCGATTTATGTTGCATTTAAGAATGGGTAGGGTATAACTCGGTGAATAAAATTACAGGGCACCTAGGAGGTGCCTTATCAGGAGACATTATGACAAAAGATGACGTATTTGAAGCGTTACGCAATGTAAACTATCCCGGATTCACGAAAAACATCGTGACATTCGGCTTCGTCAAGCATATTGAGATCGATGGAGACAAAGTATCTGTCGATGTGGACATCACTTCCAGTGCAGATGAAGTCAAAACTCAGATGATCAAAGAGATTGAAGTGGAGCTCAAGAAGATTGGCTTTACCGACATCACTACCAATATCAACGCTCCCAAGCCTCCCCGAGAGCAGAGCAATTCCACCACCGGCAAAAACATTGCTCCCCATGTCAAAAACTTCCTCATGGTCAGCTCTGGCAAAGGGGGCGTGGGCAAGTCCACTGCCTCGGTCAACCTCGCCATTGCTATGGCCATGCAGGGCAAAAAGGTCGGTCTCCTCGATGCCGATATCTACGGACCCAACATCCCCCGCATGATGGGGATCGCCGATCAAAAACCCGAGGTTCAGGGCAACAAAGTTGTTCCGTTCAAGGCGTATGGTGTAGAGATCATGAGTATGGGCTCACTCATGGAGCCGGGGCAGTCGCTCATCTGGCGCGGATCGATGATCATCAAGGCGATCGAGCAGTTCCTTCGCGACATCCTCTGGAGCGAGCTTGATGTTCTTGTCATCGACATGCCTCCTGGAACCGGTGATGCCCAGCTGACGCTCGCTCAGTCGGTACCGGTCACGGCCGGTATCACCGTCACGACTCCACAGGAAGTTTCCCTCGATGACAGCCGCCGGAGCCTCGATATGTTCAAAAAACTTCATATTCCCACCGCCGGTATCATCGAAAACATGAGCGGATTTATCTGCCCGGGTGACGGCGAAGAGTATGATATCTTCGGTATGGGTACCTCCGAAGCGGTAGCCGAAGAGTACGACACTGAATTGCTGGCTCGTATCCCCATCGAGCCCGAGGTGCGCGTCGGCGGAGATACCGGTATGCCGGTTACCTACCATAAGCCCGACAGTACCACCGCCCAGCGCTTCCAAGAAGCGGCGAGCAAAACGATAGCCTTCATCGACAAAGTCAACGAAGAGGGCGGCGCTGACAACGCGGCGATCCAGCCCACGACCCCTCCGGGTGTGAGTGCCTGTTCGACCCGATAAATTCAAGTAAACATTAGGAAGAGTTGGATAAAATTCCGCTCCTCCTAACAAGTCGGGGTGTGGCGCAGTCTGGCTAGCGCGCTACCTTGGGGTGGTAGAGGTCGCAGGTTCGAGTCCTGTCACTCCGACCAGTTCATCACTACCTTTTTTTGGGTAGTTTGGACATCTTCTTTTCCCGTATTCATCTTTCACAATACACCCATTTTTTTCACACCAAAATGTGCATCAAAACAATTACTTGACTTTTTCTACATTTTTCTATAAAATTATAGAAAAAAGGTTATCTATGTCTTCTCAGATATCCGCATACGTCTCAGACGATCTCAAAAGTCGGCTTGAACGGTACAGCCATGCGCACGGGATCAAAAAGGGCTACATCATCGAGAAAGCGATCGATCGGTACCTTCAGGCTGCCCAATCTCTGCCGGAGTCTTTTGTCGTCGAGAGTACGATTACACTTACCTCGGAGAGTTACGACCGGGTACAGGAGATGATCGCAACCCCTCCCGCACCCAATTCCTCTCTCAAAGCGATGATGCGTGCAGATTGAGATCCGAGCTTTGCGCCCGGAGGATCGGCGGGAGGATTTCGAGTGTGGTGAGCCGCTCCTAGATCACTTTTTTCGTCGTTATGCCGGACAGAACCAATTCAGACATCATATCGGTACCACGTATGTAGCCGTGGATGCCTCCGGGATGATTCTGGGGTATGTAACGGTGAGCATGGCGACGCTTACGCGCGAGGCGATTGGGGGCCGGTCGCTGCCGGGGTATCCTTTGCCAGTCTTGAGAGTGGCACGTTTGGCTGTGCAGCGGGCATTTCATGGATTGGGAATCGGTCGCAGACTCCTTGGGGCGATGGCACGGCTTGCCATCGATCAGCGGGATCGGTTGGGGTGTGTCGGCATGGTGGTGGATGCCAAGCCGGATGCCGTGAGTTTTTATGAAAAGTTTGGGTTTGGTATTCTTGAAGAAGTCGATGGGCAGGTATATCGTGACACAACCCCTATGTTTTTGCCTGTTCAGACCCTGGAAGAAGCTATGAACTAAGCTAATCACATCAAAAATGAGGTGATTAGCTTGATTAATCGCCTCATTTTTGGTAGAATTGGCATAAAAAAGGGTCAGAATGAGCGGTGTGAAGCGCTGGATATGGCAGGAAAAAGATTATCCACATTTCCGATGCGATACCCAAAAGATCGAACCTCTCATACATGAAATATCCCGCAGACAAGGGGAATTGTCAGTTCTGAGCCGTTTCCTTGGATCGGATTATCTTCAGGAAAACCAACTACAAACGCTGGTGGAAGAAGTTTTTTCGAGCTCGGCAATCGAAGGGGAGATGCTCAATCGCAGCAGCGTCAAATCATCTCTGCGTCGGCAGTTGGGGATCGATTCCGTACGCCATTTTGCTCCCAAAGATCGCGAGAGCAGTGCTGTCGAGATTTTGATGGATGCGACGACCCATTATGATGTTCCGCTCACCGTCGAGACGCTGCATACGTGGCATGCCAAACTTTTCGAAGCAGACACACGACGATTGTGGTCGATTGAAGCTGGGGCATTTCGAAGTCAAGGGATGATGCAGGTCGTAGCTGGAGTCGTCGGCAAAGAGCAGGTATTTTACGAAGCACCCGACAGTAGGGATGTTCCGAATCTGATGGATGAATATCTCGCTTGGTACAATGCCACGCCGGACACCCTGACCAAGGCAGCGATTGCCCATGTGTGGTTTGTTATCATCCACCCGTACGAAGATGGCAACGGTCGCATCGCGCGTGCTGTGACCGAACGGGTGCTCTCAGCGGTGGAGAGGGCAACGGCTCCGAGGCTCTACTCACTCTCACGAAGCATTTACGCACGGCGCAAGGGGTATTACCGGGCACTTGAGATGACGACAGGGTATGTCGAGCGTGCTGATCTGATGGAGATTACGTCGTGGTGTGTCTGGTTTCTGGAGACGTTGAGGCATGCACTCGACGAAAGCATCACTTCGATAGGGTACGTCCTGAACAAAGCACAATTCTGGGATCGGCATCGCGACACGCCCCTCAACGAACGCCAGCGCAAAGTCCTCAATGCCCTCCTTGACCGACCCCGACAAGGAAGCCTAACCACCAAAAAATACACCAAAATCACCGGCACCTCCCCTGCAACCGCTTCCCGGGACATCCAATCACTCGTCGAAAAAGGGTGCATCGTACAGGAGGATGGGACAGCGGGGAGGAGTGTGCGTTATCGGATTGTGGGGGATTTTGGTGAATTTAAGGTGTAACGTTTGACTTGAGGGACGAGGTAGGTTTATGGCTTTATTGTTTGCTCTTTTCATTTCACTTTATGCGAAACTTTAAAGCTTGAATAACCGCAAGTATTACCTCGTTCCTCTCCTAGGTTTT
>JALVWV010000300.1 GCA_027023145.1 Campylobacteraceae bacterium
GTGTGTCGGCTCCCGCATCGCCGAAGTCAGCCGCATCGGGAGCATTTCCGATCCCAAATGAGTCAAGCACCAGCCAGATCACACGACGCATCAGTAGCCTCCGCCGGCATCTTGAGCCCCTGTTACAATCGCAATCCCGGCACTCGCCCCGATCCGGCTCGCTCCGGCTTCAAGCATCGCCACGGCTGTCGCGTAGTCCCGTACTCCGCCGGAGGCTTTGACCTGTACGCCGTCACCAACCGTCTCTTTCATCATACGGACATCCTCCACTGTCGCACCTCCACCGCCAAATCCAGTCGAGGTTTTGACAAAGTCCGCTCCTGTATCCCGAGCAATCTCACACACGGCGACGATCTCCTCGCGGGTGAGCATGGAAGTTTCCAGGATCACTTTGAGGATGCGCCCGCTGGTCGCTTCTCGCAGGGCTTCGATGTCGGCTTTGACCTGTTCAAGTTGACCCGATTTGAGCCAACCGAGGTTGATCACCATGTCGATCTCATCTGCTCCGTTTGCAATGGCACGGCGAGCTTCGAAAGCTTTGGCTTCGGTGTCCATCGCTCCGAGGGGGAAGCCCACCACACTGCACACGGCGACATCGCTGTCTCCAAGTGCCTCTTTGGCAGCAGCAACATACCCTGAATTGACGCACACACTGGCAAATCCGTACGTGTTGGCCTCATCACAGAGTTTCTGAATCTTCTCGAGCGTTGCGTCAGGGGCAAGGAGGGTATGGTCGATGGTCTTGGCGATGGAGTGTTGCATAGAAATTCCTTAAAATGGATGTTGGATAGGATTATAGCTAAAGATTGTTTTGGATAGAATATTTTTATGAATGACACACCACTCTCACCCCTCATCCAGTCCGCCACCGAAGCTTACCACCATGCCTATGCCCCCTACAGCCACTTCTCCGTCGGAGCGGCGGTACTCGATGAACAGGGTACGATCCACAGCGGCTGCAACGTCGAAAATGCTGCCTATCCCTCCGGGTCGTGTGCCGAGGAGCAGGCGATCGGATCGATGGTGGCTCAGGGTGGACGGCGGATTCGCCAGATCGTGATCGTGGGGCGCTCGGATGCACCGGTGACCCCGTGCGGAGCGTGTCGGCAGCGGATTCGGGAGTTTGGCGATGCACAGACACAGATCCATGTGGTCGATCTCGATCGGGGATTGCAACGCAGCTATACCGTCGAGGAATTGCTGCCGGAGGCGTTTGGGCCGGAGAACCTTGAGAATTAGGAGTTAGGAGTTAGGAATTAGGAATTAGGAATTAGGAATTAGGAATTTTGGTATGTTTTGCTTCGCAAAACTTTTATCAAGGACTGGGGCTTCAGCCCTACAAATCACAAATTATCAGACCTCTGAAGCCAACGGTTACCAAACAGGGATGTTTTGACAATCGCGTTGCGATTTTGGTGTGCAATTGCACACCCTACGCGACAGGGTTAAAAGTGCAATAATAGAAGGAGTTTAAAATGTTTATCCCACAAGAGTTTATTCGCAAGAAGCGGGACAATCAGCCGCTGAGCCGTGAAGCAATCGATGCGTTTGTCGCCGGAGTGACCGATGGGAGTGTCGCTGATGCTCAGATCGCGGCGTTTGCGATGGCGGTTTTTTTCAACGGAATGTCTCTCGAGGAGAAGACGCAGCTGACCGTGGCGATGCGGGATTCTGGCAACACTCTTGCCTGGTCGGATCTACCCGGGCCGGTGGTGGATAAACACTCCACCGGCGGGGTGGGGGACACGGTCTCTCTGATGATGGGGCCAATGCTGGCGGCCTGCGGGGCGTATGTGCCGATGATCTCCGGGCGAGGGCTGGGGCACACCGGCGGGACGCTCGATAAATTTGAATCAATCCCCGGATACAACGTCCTGCCCGATGATGCACTGTTTGAAAAAGTCGTGCGTGAGTGCGGTGTGGCGATCATCGGCCAGACGGACTCGCTCGCTCCGGCGGACAAGCGGATTTATGCTGTGCGGGATGTGACGGCCACCGTGGAGAGCATCCCGCTGATCTCCGCTTCGATCCTCTCCAAGAAATTGGCTGAGGGGATCGGAACACTCGTGATGGATGTCAAGGTCGGAAGCGGAGCCTTCATGCCGACGTATGCCCTCTCCAAAGAGCTGGCCGAGTCGATCGTGGGGATTGCCAACGCTGCCGGGGTCACCACTCGAGCGATTTTGACCGATATGAACCAGCCACTGGCTTCCAATGCCGGTAATGGCCTTGAAGTGCTTGAAGCGGTCGAATACCTAAACGGCACCCGACGCAATCCCCGCCTGCACGCCGTGACGATGGCACTCTCGGCTGCTGCACTCATCGACAGTGGACTGGCTGCCGATGAAGCTGAAGCGACGGCTCGACTCGAAGCGGTGCTTGCGGATGGATCGGCGCTGACCAAGTTTGCTCAGATGGTGGCCATGCTCGGAGGCCCCGCTGATTTCGTGGAGAATTATGAAACCTATCTCCCTACTGCTCCCATCATCCGCCCCATCACCGCCGACACTTCCGGGATCATCAGTGCGATGGATACAACGGCTCTTGGGATGGCCATCGTCGGGCTCGGAGGCGGACGGCTCCGGCCGGAAGACAGCGTTGACCATAGTGTGGGATTTGAGAATATTATCTCCCTAGGAGAGAACGTGACCCCCGATACCCCACTGATGACTATTCATGCACGGGATGAACGCAGTTTTTCCGAAGCGGAGAAGCGGGTGAGGGCGGCGATAGAGATAGGGGAGGAGACTCCGGAGGTGAGAGAGGTTTACGAAGTCGTGAGGGGCAGGAGGTAGGGGGCGCAATTGGTGGGGTAATAATAAGGGGCTGAGACTTCAGTCCCACAGAACGACAAAAGAGCTCAACGTCCAAAAGATACGCTATCGCGTTTGTTGGGCTAAAGCCCAAGCCCCTGAAGAAATTGCTTTTTAGCTTCTCTCCCATGCTCCTGAGATTGCGCAAGAACGTGCACTTTTAAGGAGTAGGGGCTTTAGCCCCGTTAAAATGGTGCTATTTTTATGGAGTTTCATTGTACGGGACTGAAGTCCCTGCTCCAAAATTCCTGAGTTCTTAGCCTCGCTCCCATGTTCCTGCGTGGGAGTGTATACGAGGAATAGGGTGGTGCGAAAATTTACATCTCACGTATGCATTCCCACCGAGGACGGCGGGAACGAGAGCAAAACCCCGACCCCATATTCTTCTACTCCTTGTAACTCTTGATACAGTGTTCCGCTTTGGGCAGTTTGGTCAGCCCTTTGCCCTCGGCTGCGAGTTTCTTGACGTAGTTGACAAAACTCTCAGCGTAGTCGAGGTAGGTATCGACGGCATGGGCTCCGGCTTGTTGCACTTTTTTGAAAGTCGTGTAGCCGTCACGCCCTTCGGCGATGTAGTTGTTGGTGACAATGACGTAGGTTTTGTTTGCATCGAGTGGTGACCATTTTTTGGTTTTGCGATCCATGATCTCGATGTTGGAAACGCGCTTCCCTTTGGGCTGGGAGACATCGACGTCATAGCGCAAGCCGTAGGCGTATGGGAAGGAGCCAGTAGAGCCGCCGGTGTTGTCCTTGTAGTTGCTGATAGCATCCTCGAGGACATCGTGGATCTCGCTCCCCTTCATGTCAATCTCATAGAGGGTATTGGAGAAGGGGAGGAGCTCATACGCCGTGCCGTAACTGACAGGGCCGGTGTGGATCGTGATCCGTACTCCTCCGGCATTTTGGATGCAGGCATCCGCACGTTTGCTCGCTTCGTAGAAGGCTTTGGAGACGACGGGTGCGATGTCACTTCCCAGCGGCATGTTGGCACCGTCGATGCCTCCGTAAGAGTGTCCGGGGATGCGGATGTGTTTGAGCATTTCATCGGCTTTGCCGATGGGATTGTTTTTCTTGGCATCGACCTGTTTTTTGTAGCCATCGAGCTTGGCTTGAAGTGCGGGATCAGGATCGACGAGATCGAGGTTGGGATGTTGGGCGATGACAGATTCAATGAGCGCTTGGGTGCTGGCATTGACGTCTACTTTTTTGTGGTGGATCTTTTGGCGGAATCCCTTGCCGATGAGCAGGTGAGGCGTCCCGGTGCAGCTGACGACAGTGCCGTCGGCATCAAATTTCACGCTGACTTCTCCCAGCACCATCGCATGTGCCCAGGCTTGGGCGATGCACATGGGTTTCCCGTCTTTGGCGGTGAGAGGATGGGGATAGTCGGCTACCTGCGCTTTCAAATGTACCGGCGAAAAATCCCCCATCAGCGTATGGCTGTCCCCGTCGATGATCACATCGATGCCGCTGACCTGCCGGGCGAGTTTGACATCGTTGTCATATCCGAAGTGGCTCAGGAGGATGATCTTGTCGACCCCTTTTTGGGTGAGTTCATCGGCGTATTTCTGAGCCGTTTTAACCTCATCGAGAAAGGTGATCTTGTCGCTGGGTCGGGAAGAGACTTTGGTTTTTTGTCCCACTTCCAATCCGATGATGCCGATCTTTTCACCATCAACCTCTTTGATGATATAAGGTTTCCAAGCGCCATCAAGCAGGCTCCCCTTGGCTGCAACCGTGTTGGCGGATACGACAGGGAAGTTGGCTTTGTCGATGAAGGCCTTGAGCCCTTCGTCGCGGTTGTCAAACTCATGATTCCCCAAGGTAAAGGCATCAAGGTTTATCCCGTTCATCAGATCGACGTTGGCCAAGCCGTGGAAGAGGGTGTGGTAGAGCGTCCCGCTGAACGCATCCCCGGCACTCAGGACAAGCGTGTGATCGTTGCGCAGCTTCTTGATCTCCGCTTCCATGCGCGGTAAGCCGCCGAGATGGGTGTAAACTTTTTTGGCCTTGCCTTTGTCACCAGTGTAGGTGAGCTTCATCGTCGATTGGTCGAGAAAACCGTGGTGGTCGTTGAAGTGCAGTATCTTTAGATCCAGTGGAGCACCGGCCTGAAGCCCGCCTCCTATCATCGCCGCCATCAGCGGCACCGCCCAAAATGATCGTTTCATCTGTTTCTCCTTAAAAAGTGATAGGGGTATTATAGCTTATAATCATTTGAGAGGTGCACTGCGAAGAATTTTCGCATGCGAAACGGATACATACAGAGGAAATCTAACGTTCCCTCTCATAATCCTCATATTCTTTATCAATGGTCGCCTGCATGGTGGCTTTGACCTCTTGATACCATTCTTTGGGTGCATCCTGAGCATCAAAGGCCGGGAGATAGGTCACCTTGACGGTGGCATTGTGTGCGGTGCGGTTGTGTTCGTTAAGGAGCCATTTGCTTCCAGTGATAACTACTGGCTGGACACGCAAATTCAACTTAGTAGCTATGAGTTTGGCTCCGGCTTTAAACGGGAGGAGTTTTTGGCCTCGGGCACGGGTGCCTTCTGGAAATATAGCGATGGCACGGTGTTTGTCTCCGACCATCTCTTCTGCGTCTTTGAGTAGCTTGATCAATCCGGCTTTGTTTTCCCGATCGACGCAGATCATCTCTCCCCATTGGAGGAGCTTACCGTAGATCGGTGTATCAAACAGCTCCTTTTTGGCGACCCAGCCCATGTGGGTGTTTTCGATCGCTTCCATGGTGATAATGTCGATGATCCCTTGATGATTAAAAAGGAAGAGATTGGCATCAGGATCCCGGCTCCCTTCCTGTATGATCCGAGCACCAAGGAGTCGGAGGATGGCACGGTTGAGGGTGTGCATGATGGTTCCCTTGTGGCGAGGGAAGAGGTAAATCAGCGGGATCATCCCGAGTGCGACGATGAGGGAGATGACAGCAGCTCCCCAGTAAAATCTAATTTTTGCAAAGATCTTCATGGCGTATCCATCCTATGGTACCGTGACGGTAGTTGATTTTGAAATACTTCCCATGCTCTCCGAGGGAAGGGGTCTTGAGCTTTTCCGTGATGGTAGTGCTGCTGCGGCTATTGGGGGTAGGGAGGATGTAGAGGGACGATCCTTCCTGGATACACAAAGTATTATGAGGCTGGTAGATGAGGATTGTCACTGCAAGAATAAGGATAAGGAGAATCAGATACAGCCGATCTCGCTGCCATAAAAACATGATGATAAAAAAGAAAACCAATGCAATAGAGCCGTATTTTTTGAGCTGGTCAAAATGGTTGGCTTTTGGGTTGAGCTCCACTTGTGCGGCGACAGGTTTGTTCTGGTAATCGGTCAGGATTGTCGTCGGGATAAAGCGGTGTTGTACGGTGTTGTAATAGCTTAGAGTGATGCTTTTTTGAGTGGAAGGGATGACAAAATAGTACTCGGCAGTGACCACAGCCTGTCGCCGTGTCAATTTTTCGATTCCTTCTTCCAGTGCCCCCGGTATGTGGATCGCTTCGGGATTGCCTTCATGGGCACGCAATGTGATCGTCACCAATGTTGTGTTGGTGTCAAATGTGGAGAGTTGGGAGGTTTGCAATGAACAATCACTGGCAATCAATCCGCAAAAATCGTGGGGGACATTTCCGGTAAATGCTTGTGTGTGAATGTGTTGTGAAGGGAGAGAGTGGGATT
>JALVWV010000301.1 GCA_027023145.1 Campylobacteraceae bacterium
CATCTGGCTGGCGCTCAAACTCTCCGGCCAAAAACTTGATAAGGTAGGGCAATAATCATGATACGTTCACTTCCAAGTTCTCCTCTGTACAAAGGTGGGTATACGCTGTATGTAGCACTTTTTTTCCTCTTTCTGGTTTTGCCGTTGATCGCCATCTCGGTATTGGCATTCAACGATTCCAACTTCATCGCTCTTCCATGGAAAGGCTTTTCACTCGACTGGTTCTTCGCCAACACGGATGATCGTCTGGGGCTGTTTCACGATGAAGATCTTTTGATTAGTATCTGGGTGAGTATCCTTACAGCCACGGCGATGGCGATCCTCTCGACGATCGTCGGGACGATTGCCGCCTTGCTGTTTGAGCAGGAGAAGTTTCGTTTTAAAGGTTTGCTCTACTTCTTTGCGATCGCTCCGCTGGTTATTCCTGGGGTGATCCTGGGGATCTCGATCCTCCTGAGTTCTACGTACGTTGGCAATCTCCTCGAGACAAAATATGGGATCGATGCGGCCGTGTTTAGCCCCGGATTTTGGCTGGTGGTTTTTGGTCAGTTCTCCTTTGGGGCGACGTATGCAATGCTGCTGGTGGGTGCCCGCCTCAAGAAGTTTGACCCCACCCTCGAGGAGGCGGCTCTGAGTCTCAAAGCTACTCGGCTCGAGTCGATCCGCTATATCACGATTCCCTTCCTCAAACCGGCAATCATCGGGGCGTTTGCGGTGACCTTCCTTATGAGCTTCTCCAATTTTAACACCACGATTTTCCTCATTGGCTCAGATCCTACATTGCCCGTAGAGCTCTTTTCTCGGATCAAATTTAGCTCGACACCTGTCTTGAACGCTGTCTCCTTCATGATCGTACTGTTTATCACGATTGCTGCGACCTTCAATCTGTTCCTCAGTCGAAATAAAAAATAGAGCCAATGAAAATCATCCACCTTTCGGACACCCATCTCTTGGGTGCCCCCTCCGACAAACTCTACGGACTCAAACCGGCCAAACGGCTCAAAAAAGCGTTCAAAAATATCCAGACACACCATGCCAACGCTGACTTCATCGCGATCACGGGTGACCTGACCAATAATGCGGATGTCCGTGCGTATGCTCAGCTGAAAAAGTACATTGACGGTATTAACATCCCGGTTTTTCTCCTCGTCGGCAACCACGACCATCGCAAGCGACTCTGGAAATATTTTCCTGAGTTCCGGGACGGGGATTTCGTCCAGTATGTTCGGGAGTTTGACGATCGGGTATTTCTCTTCCTTGATACACTGGTCGAGGGGGAGGAGTATGGCGAACTGTGCGATACCCGCATGGCGTGGCTCGAGAAGCAACTGAAGCGGTACTCAGATCGCAAGGTCTACCTCCTGATGCACCATCACCCTATCCATTCAGGCTTGCAACGGATGGATACGGTGGGGAATTTTCGCAGTGCAAAAGCCTTTTGGAAGCTCCTTTCCCGATACGATTCGGTACGGCATATCTTTTTCGGCCACGTTCACCGCCCCATGCAGGCGATCCATCATTCCATCTCGCTGAGCTCCACCCGTAGTACCACTTTCCAAGTCGCCTACCGTCCCGACGAGCAGACCGAACACCTCACCAACACTGTCCAGCCTGCCTACAGTGTTGTTAACTTTGACGGAGATAATACGGTTATCCATTTGTGTGAATATCTTGGGGAGTATGGGGTGTCGCGGGTGGAGGGGAATTAGGGATTAGGAATGAGGAATTAGGAATTTTGGTTTGCGTTGCTACGCAACGCCTTTATCCGAAAAGGGGCTGGGACTTCAGCCCCATAAACATCGCTTGCGATGTATCTGACGATCCACTGAAAAACGGAGTTGTAGGGCGTGCAACAGCACACCAAAATCGCAACGCGATTTGTCTGGAAGTGAAGGCTTCAGTCTCACCTTGAGGTTGCCGTGTTGTTTGACCTTTTTGGCGGGACTGAAGTCTCCGCTTCCGGAAAAATATCGTTGCAGGGTGCGCAATTGCACACCTACGCGACCCATTGTGCGTAATGTTTATGGGGTTGAAACCCCCTTAATGGTGCGTGTCCCACTCCGGACAGACACATGGGTCTGCCCCTACGATAAGGTTGCCGTAAGCCATCCCATGTAAAATCTTCCTACTTCTGAGTGTTGTACCATTTAGTGTTGTCAAGGGACAATACCCTACAGTTTCATGCTATAATACTACCAAAAACGGAAATCCACATGCCGCAACCCCCTCTCTTCAAAATGCCCTACGGCATCGATACCCCGCCGATAAAACAGGTACTCCGCTGGAAGCTCGGGGGACTGTTTCGCAAACGGCGGGCGTGGGTGCCGGAGGATGATATGCGTCCAAATGTGCGCAAGCTGAAGGTTGAGGATCTTGATCGGAAAGAGAATTTCGTCGTCTGGCTGGGGCATGCGACGTTTCTGATCCAGCTGAGTGGGGTACGCATCCTGACCGATCCGGTCTTTGGTGCGATTCCGATGACGCCTCGGTTGATACCGTTTCCGGTCGATCCGGGAGCTTTGAGGCCGGATGTGATCCTCATCAGCCATGGACACTATGATCATCTCGATTTGAAGTCACTGGCATCGCTCGGGGCTGCGGATGGCTCCATCCCGATCCTCCTTCCCACCGGTCTGGCGCGTTATCTTAAACCGGGAGCCGATACGACTGAACTGGGATGGTATGAGCATCGTGAAGTCAAAGGGATGGTGATTACATCCTTGCCCGCCTCCCACTGGCACCGCAGGGGTGCGCGGGACTTCAATCGGGCACTCTGGTGCAGTTTTTTGATCGAGCAGGGCAATGAGCGGATCTATTTTGCTGGGGATTCGGCGCTGGATGGTCATTTCGAGGAGATACACGAGAAGGTTGGGGCTCCCAGCCTGGCACTGATGCCCATCGGAGCCTATTTGCCGGAGTTTGTGATGCGTACCAACCACATGAATCCCGACGAAGCAGTTGAGGCAACCCGACAGCTGGGTACTCCCCGGATGATCCCCTACCATTACGGCACCTTCAAGCTCTCTGACGAGCCTATCGGTGAACCGGAGGTGTGGATCAAGCGCCTGGCTTCTGCCGAAAGAGATATCCAAATCGATGTCCTCGATGTCGGCGAAATTGCCTCCATAAACACACCAAATACCCCTGCAAAGGAACACCCATGAGTCTCCGCATCACCTTCCCGTGGAACGAGCAAACCTACATCCAGGCCGGCATGGTCGCCAATCGGTATAAAATGCGCTACTCCTGGAAGCAAGTCATCGGCTACGCTTTTATTGGGGTGGCGATTTACGGTGCCCTGAAAGCGGTTGATCGGCAGGATTATACGCTCCTCTATCTCGGTACGATCTTCACCCTCTACTGGTATCTCCTCCGCCCGATCCTTCACCGTCAGCGTCTCAAATCGTTTTTCAAGAAAGAACCGGTCAAAAATGCGACGATGGAGTTTGTCTTTAACGCCCACGGCGTACGGATCAACGGCAACATGATCCCATGGAAACACATTTCCCGCGTGATCGTCGCCTCCAGCGGTTTCCTCCTCGAACGTCCGGAGGGGTATCCGTATATCCCGGCTACAGCGTTTGAACGGGATGAGGATGTGGAGGTGTTTTTATCATTGGTGGAGGAGCAGGGGATCGAAGTGAAGTGGGTATAGCATGGAGAGCCACATCAAGAGTATTGCCATGAAAACAATTTACACTGTCATGTTGTTCGCGATTGCATTATTTACAATGGCATGTAATGGAGGCAGTGGAGCCAGGATGCTCTTTAAATCCGGCTTTGAGGGTGAGGTTTACATCGATCCTGTACCGGTAAAAGGGAGTGAAGATTTTGCTTTTATACGCGGGAAAGACACTGAGTCTGGCTACAGCTGGCCCCTGGAGATCCTCGGAAGCAGTGAAAGTGCTCTTCACCTCCTCGATGATGATGAAGGAAACGCGCTGAAGGCAAAAATCGTCAGCGTCACAGGGCACACAGGGGAGAAAACCAAAGTCCTCTACACCCAGGAAAAATATGACGCCACTGGCGCAACGCAGCTCCCCTATGAAATCAATAATATTCAGAATGGCAGAACAGACCTCTATGTCCGATACTGGATGAAAATCGATGGTCGTATGATCGGTGAAAAGGATAAATGGAGAGCCTTTCTCGAGTACAAAACCAAGGACTACAAAGACCCCGGTGAGAACGGCACGGGATTTCGGCTGATTTCGTTTATCTATACCGACGGAGAGGGGCGGGCTTCATGGCATCTTCAGGGGGACAAGGACTCAAGTCATCCCCTTTGGGAATGTGACACACTCAGCCCCACGTCGGAATGCCACAACAGTAACGTGCCGGTCATCACCGACCAATGGTTCCTTACCGAATACTACTGGCACTGGAGTAATGGAGCCGACGGCATCGTGCGCTGGAAGATCAACGGCAAGATCGTCGGCGAGCACCACGGCCCCACCACCCGAAACAACAACCCGATTGATTTTATCATGCTCACCCAAATCTACGGTGACTCAAACCCGAAAGAGCAGTGGATTGACGATATCGAGATTTGGGACGGGGAACCTTTGAAGGAGTAGACAATGATACAAACCGATTTTGCCATGTACGGTCACCCGATTTCGCCCGAGGAAGCTACCGGGAAACTTCAAGAGGTATATTCTGAGCTGGAGGCGATGTTGGGCTCGATCATGCCGCACGTCCAGCTCCATGCGACCCATGCGCTTGAGGATATGAAGTGTTTTACCGACCCGATGAAACTCTCACGCAACCATCCCAATATTCCGTTGATCTGGTTTGCTTTGATGCGATTGTATGTCGCGGTCCGGGACGACTTCCCCTACTGCAAAGCGCTCAATACGAAAATGCTACAGGGGCTTGGGATGATGGATGCGGCTATGGAGCGGTATCTTGAGAATATCGACGAGGCGCCCCTCGACGAGCGACTTATCCTCCTCCTGAAAAAAGCGATCAAAAGCATCTACGATTCGCACCATTTCAACCGGGAAGATTTTGAGGAACTTTATCGCGCCGGATTTACGGACAAGACGATCTATGATGCGATCGTCTATTCCACGGGATTCTCAGGGATTGCTCGACGGCTCAATACATATCTGGTGAAGGAGGCGATGGGGTAACTATGCCCAATTCTCCACCACTAATCCCTCAACCCTCTCAAACTCCTTGATATTATTCGTGACAAGTACCACATCCAAAGCAAGTGCGTGGCCGGCTATCTGCATGTCCATGTTGCCTATGACTTGACCCTTTCTCTCCAGAGAGGCACGTATTTTTCCGTATTCGACCGATGCTGCGAAATCATAATCGACGATCTCAAACGGCATCAAGAAACGCTCCAGTGCTTTGAGATTCTTCTTGGTATGCTCACTCTTAAACGCCCCATACATCAGCTCTGAAACGGTAATAGATGAGAGATACACAGCTCTCCAACCTCACATTCATTAAAACGCTCTTTGACACGCTGGGGTTTGTTTTTGATAATATAGATACAGATATTTGTATCGAGCATCATTTTCTTAAAAACAGATCCTCCCGCTCCTGTCCGGGCTCTGTTCGGCCCGGCATAAAGTCATCGGAAAAATCATCAAGACTCTCAAATACAGCATCCCATACCGTCTTGTCCGATTTGGGTATCAGCACGACAACCCGTTTATCTTTTTGATGAAAACTTCTTTTTGTTTCTCAAATTGAAACTCTTCGGGCAATCGGACGGTTTGACTCTGACCATCTTGAAATATTTTTGCAGTTGCCAACACAGAAGGCTCCTTGAAGATATTCACAAGTATATACTGTTTTTAATGTGATGTCAAGATGATGTTACGGCACCAAACTTCCCATCCTCACCAATGTGTTCAACGGCACAATCCGATACCCCTTTGCCCGAATACCTTCCAATAATTTTTCCAGCGTTTTGAGCGATTCGCTCTGATCGTGCATCAGGATTATACTGCCCGGGGTGAGGGTGGTGAGGATATTGTGGAGGTATTTTTGCCCACGGTAGCGGTTCCAGTCCCGGCTGTCGATTGACCAGAGGATGGTCTGGAGATGTCGCCGGGTAAGTGCATTCAAGAGAGTGGAGCTGACCATGCCGTAGGGCGGGCGGAAATAGCGGGGGTGCAAGTCGTATTTGGCAAAAACTTTTAAAGCATGGTCGAGCTCCCAATATACCCGCTTGGGTGAAAGCTTGCGAAAGTCGTAGTGGTGATAGCTGTGAAGCCCCACTTCAAACAGAGGATCATTGTATCGGCGGGCTTTGGCGGCACTCAGTTGCGGTGCGAGGAGGAAGAAGGTCGCCGGGGTATGGTGGGCGTGGAGAAATCTCAGGAGTTTCGCCGTTTTTACAAGCGGGCCGTCATCGAACGTGAGAGCAACAACTTTTTCTGTGGTGTTGGCTTTAAAAAAGATGTGGCTTGAGAGGGATTTGGGCATGCGATGGAGGTGGCGGTAGTAGCTGGGGTAGAGGTTCCATTGGGG
>JALVWV010000302.1 GCA_027023145.1 Campylobacteraceae bacterium
AATTAGGAATTAGGAATTAGGAATTGTGGTATGCGTTGCTTTGCAACGCTATTACCGGGGTAGGGGGGTGTATCGTTTCTGGAAGTGATGGCTTTAGCCTCACCCCGATGTGCCATGTTCTTTGTGTGTTGGGGTGGGACTGAAGTCTCCACTTCCGGGGAGGGTGAGTTTATGTTCCTGGAAGTGAAGGCTTCAGCCTCACCCCGGGTGCCATGTTCTTTATGCGTTGGGGTGGGACTGAAGTCGCCACTTCCGGATGGAGATGGCTTAATCTCCAATCCAATATAATTGTGAGTAATACAGAAAATGGATTAATCTATGAAAAAACTTTCAAACCTCCTCTTCTCCCTCAAAACCACCTTCCTCCTCCTCACCATCCTCGGTATCGGTGCAGGGGTGGCGACGTTCCTTGAAAACGACTACGGTACCTCCACGGCGCGGGTGCTGGTGTACTACAGCTGGTGGTATGATCTGACGATGCTGCTGGCCGGGGTCAATATGGTCGGGGTGATGGTGCGCTACAAAATGTGGCGTCATCCGCCGCGTTTTGTATTTCACTTGGCGTTTCTCGTGATCCTTCTTGGGTCGGCGATTACCCATTTTTATGGTCGAGAAGGGGTGCTCCATATCCGTGAAGGGGTGACCGAAGATCGAATGTTGACCTCGGAACCCTATCTTCAAATAACGATCCATGAGGGAGGCAAAACCTATTATCAGGAGTTTCCCCATGATTTTGCTGCCATCGGCAACAACCATTTCAAGGACACTGTGCAGTTCGCAGGCAAAAATCTCACCACTGAGTACATCGACTATACCTTCAAAAAGCAGATGCGTAGCGGGCTGGGGATGCTTACTGCTTCGGTCTGCCTCGGTGGAGACTGTCAAGAGGTCAAACTGGTTGGTCAGCGGGGAGGGAAGGGGTTCGAGAAAAAACTCGCCTTTGGCGACACCACGGTCACCGTCGAGTTTGGTTCCAAAGTGGTAAAACTGCCGTTTGCGCTCAAGCTCCGTGATTTTCAGCTTGAGCGCTACCCAGGCTCCATGGCACCCAGCTCCTATGCCAGTGAGGTGACCGTGGTCGATGGTGAGAAACGGTTTGACTATCGAATCTACATGAATCACACGCTCGATTATCAAAAATACAAATTTTTCCAGAGCTCCTACGACCCGGATGAAAAGGGCACCATCCTTAGCGTCAACGACGATCCGGGAAAATGGCCGACCTACCTCGGGTATCTTTTGCTGACGATTGGTCTGCTGTGGAACCTGCTCGATCGCTCGTCGCGTTTCGGCAAATTGGTGAACTTCATTCGGAAGAGTGCACCGATTTGGATTGTCGCCATCTTGCTCAGTCTCGGTTCTCCCCCCTTGCAGGCGGCGTCTTCACAGGAGTTTTCTACTTACCTGAAAGGTTATACTCAGCACTCCGCCCCCACGGCACACGCTTTCGGACAGCTCATTACCCAGTCACCGACGGGTCGAATGGAGCCGGTCAACTCTCTCGATACGCAGCTCCTTTACAAGCTACATGGTTCCCTCTCGTATAAAGGGCTCGATCAGGATCAAGTGCTTATGGGGATGCTCTCCCGCCCCGAGCTCTGGCGCTATGCCAAACTGATCAAAATCAAATCCCCGAAGCTCAAAAAAGTTCTCGGATTGGCTCCGGCTGAGAAATATGTCGCTTTTGCCGATGCCTTCGAAGGAAAAAACACCTACAAACTCAAATCCCACATCGAAGCAGCCAACCGCACCAACCCAAACAAACGAGGTACCTTCGAGCGCGAAGTGATCACCCTCGATGAGAAGCTCAACATCATCTACATGACCTTCTACGGCAACCTCTTCCGCATCTACCCGCTCCCCAACGATCCGGCAAAGAGCTGGTACAACCCCCTCGAAGCGATGCAGAAATTTGGTGGAACATTCCAGAAGAGAGTCGAAGGGATGACCCACGACTTCATCGATGCCGTGGTCGCAGCTAAATGGTCTGAAGCCGACAAGGCGATTGCCCGTATCTCAGAGTACCAGAAGCGCTACGGTGCCGAGCTCCTCCCGGATCCGGGTAAGCTCAAGGCGGAACTGTTGTACAACCGGCTCCATCTTTTTCCCCGACTGGTAGCGATCTACATGCTTCTGGGGCTGCTTCTACTGCTGTTCGGGTTTGCCGAAATTTTGCAGGGGGCACAAAAGCCCTTCTATGCCTGGGTACGTCGGGGAGCTACGGCAGTGCTGGTGGTGCTGTTTCTAGTGCACACGGCTGGGCTGGGGCTGCGCTGGTACATCAGCGGTCATGCCCCGTGGAGTGATGCGTATGAGTCGCTGCTTTACATTTCTTGGTCGGCGATGCTGGCGGGTGTGGTGTTCTTCCGTCGTTCACTGCTGGTGCTCGCTGCGACGGTGATCATCGCCGGGATTTTCATGTTTACTGCCCATCTGAGCAACATTAACCCCCAAATCACCACGCTCGTCCCCGTCCTCAAATCCTACTGGCTCACCATCCATGTTTCGATCATCACCGCGAGTTATGGTTTCTTGGGGCTCGGTGCGGTGCTGGGCTACATTGTCTTACTCCTCTTTCTCCTCCGACATCCCGAACGCCGCCCCCACATCGATGCCGCAATCCACCGTCTCATCGCCGTCGATGAAGCTGCCCTCATTATCGGCCTCTCACTCCTGACGATCGGCAACTTCATTGGTGGCGTCTGGGCCAACGAGTCCTGGGGGCGCTACTGGGGCTGGGATCCCAAAGAGACGTGGGCGTATGTCACCATCGTCGCCTATACCCTCATCCTCCACCTGCGCCTCATCCCCCGGCTCGACCGCCCCTACATTTTCGCAGTAGCCTCTTTCGTTACTTTCGCCACCGTACTGATGACCTACTTCGGGGTCAACTTCTACCTCAGCGGTATGCACTCCTACGCCACCGGCGACCCGGTGCCCATCCCACAGTGGGTCTATTGGCTTACCGGCGTAGCCGTCGTGACGATCGCAGCCGCGTGGCCGAAGCGGGGGCTGGGGAGAGTGAAGAGTTGAGAGGTGTCCACTCCGGAAGTGGCGACTTCAGTCCCACCCAAAAACCTAAACCGAGTAAAACCAACAATGGTAAGAGGAACACCATGATATCAAAAAGCCATCACTCAAACCTCCCCCACATCGATCTGAAAGGACATTATCAGTTTGTGACATTCCGCACACAGGATAGTATTGATTCGTATGTTCAAAAAATTTACCATAATACCGAGTCGGACAAAACCAAACAGTACAAGATCGACGTATATCTTGACACTTCCCGTAATGGAGCATTTCTGTATGGTCGGATTGTTGCCGAAATTCGAAGCTACTTTCTCGGTCATGATAAAAAAATGTATGAGTTGATTGCGCTGAGCATTATGCCTAATCATATTCATATACTATTCAAGCAAATCGAAGAGATGAGAGATGTTATGCGGATTCTTAAAGGTGGCTCTTCTCATATCATCAATCAAATACGTGGAACCAAAGGGCAGATTTGGGCTAAAGATTATTTCGACAAGCTTGTGCGAAATGAGAAGCATTTTTCTCAGGTGTACGAATACATAAAGTATAATGCGGTTAAAGCGAATCTTGGGGATGCAGATGAGAGATTTTATGGGATTTATGACTGAAGAGATATTGTGTTTTTGGGGAAGTGCAGGCTTCAGCCTCACCCCGGGTGCCATGCTTTTTGAGCGTTGGGTGGGACTGAAGTCGCCACTTCCGGGGAGAGAGGAATGGTGTTTTTTGGGAAGTGAAGGCTTTAGCCTCACCTCGATGTGCCATGTTCTTTGAGTGTAAGGGTGGGACTGAAGTCTCCACTTCCGGAAAAGTGTAAAGGAGTTATCAGATGATACAAAACAAACAGACATTACGTGTCATAACCGCAACCATTCTACTCTCCGGCATTCTCTTTGCCGAACCTTACCGCACCATTGACCTCTCAGAAGTCAAAAACCACTACAACGCTCACGATGCACTTTTCGTCGATGCCCGGGATGCAAAGATGTATGCCAAGGGGACGATCCTGCGGGCGCTCAATGTCCCGCTGAAGCGGTTCAAGCGGATGAAAAAATGGTTGCCCATACGCAAGGACGCACCGATCCTGATCTTCTGTAACGGCGTCAAGTGTGGTAAATCGGTGAAATTGGCGGAGCGGTTTGCCCGGGCAGGGTATACGCATCTGATGGTTTATCACGAAGGGTACCCCGAGTGGAAGCAACACAAACTACCGATCATGGCAACCCCCAAACCGTGCCGATGCGACGGACAACCTTATACCCCCGCAGGCAAGCTGGTTGCGGTGGCTGGGGCGAAGCTCTATCTCTCAGCGGAAGATGAGAGCCGGATTGATGCTCGCTGGGTGATTCCACTCATAAACAGTGGTAAAATTCCAACGAGAGTGCAGCTTGTCGATGTGCGCCCCGCCAAACAATATGCAGCCGGACACTTAAAAGGAGCCATCAATGTACCCTACGATCCAGATAAGCAGACCATGGACACGACCAGGTTCCCCAAAGACAAGGCAATCCTTTTTTACTGTAATCATGGTTCAATCTCCGCTGATGCCTACACATCACTCCCCGATGACATGGCGGAGCAGGTCAAGGTGCTGGAAGCGGATCTCTTTTGTAGCGGACAGGATGGGTGCAAACTGCAAAGAAATTAGAGGTGCTCATATGTCTATTTGGAATCCTGATCCATGTCAATTATAGCTACTTGGGTATAATTAGAGAGTGCTTTTAAGGAATGTTGGATAAGATACACCCACTGAATTTGAGAAGGGTAATATCATGTTGGAAATCAAAGGCTCAATGCTGAGCGTACGGGAAGATTTGCGGGTGCTTGATTGCACGATTCGTGATGGGGGGCTGGTCAACAACTTCCACTTCACCGATGCATTTGTCCGAGGGGTGTATGAGGCGTGTGTCGCCGCCGGGATCGATTATATGGAGATTGGAAAAAACAATTCTCCAACACTCATGAGTACCGAGGAGTACGGTGCTTGGAACTTCTGCCGCGAAGAGGATATCCGCCGGATCGTTGGAGACAACAACACTGATATGAAGATCGCCGTCATGTCCGATATCGGCCGCACGGTCAAAGACGAACTCCTCCCCAAAAGTGAATCGGTCGTCGATATGGTACGGATTGCCACGTACATTCACCAGATCCCCGAAGCGATCGAGCTGATCGAAGATGCCCACGCCAAAGGATACGAGACCACCGTCAACATCATGGCGATTTCCAAGTCCTTCGAAGGGGAGCTCGATCAAGTCCTAGAGACCCTCAGCCAAACCCCCGTTGATGTCATTTACATTGCCGACAGTTTTGGATCGTTCTACCCTGAGCAAATCCGCCGTCTCACCGAAAAATACCTCTCTTTTGCCGAAAAAACTGGCAAAAAAGTTGGTATCCATGCCCACAACAATCTTCAGCTGGCGTATGCCAACACTATCGAAGCGATGATGTACGGCACCAGCTACCTCGATGCGACCATCTCCGGTCTCGGACGTGGAGCGGGCAACTGTCCCATGGAGTTGCTCGTGGGCTTCCTCAAAAATCCCAAATACCGTCTTCTCCCTCTTTTGAAGTTTATCGAAAAAGAGATCGTCCCCCTCGAAAAAGAGCTTGATTGGGGCTACAGTATCCCCTATATGATTACTGGTCAACTCAATGAGCACCCCAGAAGTGCGATGAAAGCCCGCGAAAGCGGCGATACAAATTATGTCAATTTTTATGATTCTTTGATGGATGTGCAGCAGTAGATTTGCGTATTAAGTGCTAAGTGTTACACTTTTAGGGGCTGGGACTTCAGTCCCACCAATGCGGCCGAAGCCGCATCACCGTTCGGGTTACAAAAAACGGGACTGAAGTCCCTACTCCTCAACAAAAGCTTTTCGAAGAAAAGCATACCAAAACTTCTAATTTCTAATTTCTAATTTCTAATTTCTAATTTTCTGCTACCTGCGTCCCCTCTCTCCTCCCGGAAACATGCTATACTTCTCCACGATGCAAAGAAGGAGGCACCCATGGATAAACATATCTTGGTACAGATCGCCCGCGATGCAATTGCCGAAGAGTTTACGGGTCAGAAGCGGATCGATCGGGAGGCGCTGATACGGGAACACCCGTGGCTGACGGAACAGGGGGCGGTGTTTGTGACGCTCAATGAGCATAGCCAGTTGCGGGGCTGCATCGGCTCGATTATCGCCCATCAGCCGCTGATCGATGATCTGATTGCCAATGCCCGCTCAGCTGCGTTTGGTGATCCCCGCTTTGCCCCGTTGCGTCCCGAAGAGTTGGAGACAATCGAGCTTGAGATCTCACTTCTGACCCCGCCCGAGCCAGTTACGTATCGCGA
>JALVWV010000303.1 GCA_027023145.1 Campylobacteraceae bacterium
TGATTGCCAATGCCCGCTCAGCTGCGTTTGGTGATCCCCGCTTTGCCCCGTTGCGTCCCGAAGAGTTGGAGACAATCGAGCTTGAGATCTCACTTCTGACCCCGCCCGAGCCAGTTACGTATCGCGATGCGGAAGATCTGCGCCGTATCATCCGTCCCGGCATCGACGGGGTGATTCTTCGACAGGGTCATCATCAGGCGACTTACCTCCCCTCGGTCTGGGAGCAATTGCCCCGGTTTGATGCTTTTTTTGCCACCCTGTGTCAAAAAGCTGGCCTGCCGGGTAACTGCCTCGAAGCCCATCCGGAGATCTTCCGGTATCAGGCGGAGAAGATAGAGGAAAATTAGGAATTAGGAATGAGGGATTAGGAATTTTGGTATGCGTTGCTTTGCTACGCTTTTTTCTGGAGTAGGGACTTCAGTCCCGTTTTTCGTAACCCGAACGGGACGCGACTTCAGTCGCGTTTGGTGGGACTGAAGTTCCAGCCCCTGAACGTAACACGTAACACGTAACACGCGACGAAGGAGCACTCATGTTTTCCGAATTTTACCGCAAGGAAGGCGATCGGATCGTTTGTACCTTGTGCCGTCACTACTGCAAATTATCCGACGGCCAGACCGGTGTCTGTGGTGTCAATGCCCATGAAGGGGGGCGGCTGCGCAATCTTGTCTATGGCAAGGTGGCGGCTCTCAACATCGATCCGATCGAAAAGAAACCGCTGTACCACTTCCTCCCTGCCACGACAGCACTCTCTCTCGGGACAGTGGGGTGCAATTTCCAGTGCCCCTTTTGCCAGAATTGGCACATCTCCCAGAGCAATGCTATCGAAGCGTCGCAGGAGGTGACCCCGGAGCAGATCGTCGATGCCGCCGTGCGGGAGGGGTGCAGTACGATCGCCTATACGTACAATGAACCGACGATCTTTTATCCCTTTGCCCGGGATGTAGCGAAGCTCGCACACGCAGCCGGGCTGAAAAATGTCTTTGTCAGCAACGGCATGGAGAGCCCGGAGGTGCTGGCCGATATGAAAGGGCTCATCGACGGGTTCAATATCGATCTGAAGAGTTTCGATCCTGCCTACTACAAAAAAACGCTCAAAGGCTCCCACGCCGGAGTCCTTGATACCCTCAAGCGGCTCAAATCCGAAGGGATCTGGGTCGAAGTGACTACCCTGATCGTCCCGGGGGATAATGACAGTGACGAAGAGCTGGGGCAGACCGCCCGCTTCATCGCCGAGGAGCTTGACCCCTATACCCCTTGGCATATCAGCGCCTTCCACCCGGACTACAAAGTTCAGGATCGCGATCCCACCCCGGCTGAGACCCTCCGTCGCGCCGAAGCGATTGGCAGGCAAGCGGGTCTGGCCTACATCTACATGGGCAACGTCCCAGAAGACGGCAACACCCACTGCCCCGACTGCCAAGCCCGTGTGATTGCGCGGAGTGGTTTCTATGTGGTGGAGAATCGCTTGGTCGATGGGCAGTGTCCGGAGTGTGGGCGGGCGATTGAGGGAGTTTGGGGGTAGTGAATAGTGAATGGTGAATAGTTTTGGTATGCGTTGCTACGCAACGCCTCTATCTGAGGAGACGCGACTTCAGTCGCGTTTAGTGGGACTGAAGTCCCAGCCCCTACCAATATCCCAATCACCAATCACCAATCACGAATTACCAATATACCAATATACCAATAACCAATACACGCGTGCGAAGCACGCTATAGGAGAATACCATGAAACGAACAGCAGGCAATGCTGGAGCTTTCTATCCGGCGACGTGCAATGCAATCGAGGGGATGATTCGGCAGTTTAATGAGACACTTAAGGCAGCGGTGTCAGATCGGTCGATCCTCCAGCACGCTTCCCGGGCAATTATTGCACCACATGCGGGATATATCTACAGCGGCTTCACGGCCAACATTGCCCACCGGATCCTTGGTAATGCCCGTCCCGAACGTGTGGTAGTGATCGGGCCGAGCCATCATGTCTATTTCGAGGGGATCAGCGTTGCGATGCAGGAGAGGTACGAAACCCCCTGCGGCGATCGCCGGATCGATACAGCTTTTTCGCAAAAACTGGCAGAAAAGTATGGTCTCCTTTTTGAGCTTGAAGCCCATCGCCTGGAGCACAGCACTGAGACGCAGATTCCGTTCATCACCCATTATGCGCCCGAAGCAAGTGTGGTAGAACTCATCTATGGACAGATCGACTATCGGCAGCTGATTCCCGTTATTGAGACAGTATTGAGTGATCCGAAGAGTGCCGTGGTGATTAGCTCAGATCTGAGCCATTTTTATCCCTTGTCCGAAGCGGAGAAAATCGACGCCGTTTGTATGGAAGGGATCAATCGCCTCGAAGTCGGGGTGCTAGATCACGGGTGTGAAGCGTGCGGGATACAGGGAATCAAAGCGATGATTGAAGTCGCCCAGGTTCGCGGATGGGAGAGCACCCTGCTGGACTACCGCACCAGTGCCGATGCCAGCGGTGATACCCAGCGGGTTGTTGGGTATGGGAGTGCCATGTTTTCCTAGCGTTTAATCTGTTTTTTGTACTCTTTTTTGATAGCACGGATTATTTTGAAATTGTCATCGGCTTTGCGTGAGAGGAGATTGGGGATGAAGATTTTCTTGGACTTGTACATCATCTCGTAATGGACAAATCCCATTTTTGCTTTTTTGAGTAGAGCAAATGTTTTGTCGTTGTTGAGTGGGTTTGCTTCGAGTTCCTTCAGGTGAGCATGAAAACCCGTAATAATTTTTTGGATATCGTTTGCATAGTTTGGCACCATGATTCCCCAAACTCTCATAAGGTAATCGATGGTGATTTTCATGGGAGCTCGACAGAGTTTCCCCGTCAACGATAGCAACTCCAGTCCCCCTTTGGCAGCTGGCTTGGATCCTTGCAGAAGGAGAGGAATCATTTTGGAAAAGTTTTTCTTAAGTGTCAATGCTCCAGCTTGTGTAGGCGGTGCCATAAGAATTGCTTTGCTCTCATCCCAGATTGTTTGTGCTTGATCAAAGGCTGAGATAGCTTTGGTGTCTGAGAGTTGGGATTGGAAATACTCTTTTATTTTTCTAAACCGATGATCATAAATAGGAATCCCCCGCTTCAGACTTCCTGCTGGGTCATCAAATGAGCTCTCAAGTCCGATCATGATGTATGCCTTGAGCATCTGTTGTGATTGGGTCATTTGCAAACAGTTGGTGTTGAAGATATCTGTCAAAGTGCCGTTTTGAGGAAAGGGATCGATCTCAAATGCGCGAATGAAACCCGCAGAAATCATAAAGACAAGTGTGATTTTAAATATAAAACTGCGCATCACAATCTCCTGCTCTAAAATATTCAGAAATATAATAACACAGATTACATTAAATCTTATCGAATAGAATCAGGTTTTAAGTTTCTTCTTTCAGTCCATATGATTTAAACTTCTCCACGATGACGTCCATCTCTTCACTGGAGAGGATCGTCGGGGTGCCGATTTGGCTGGCGAGGATGTATTGCCGAGCCAGGTTTTCGACTTCGACGGCGAGCCAGAGGGCTTTGGAGAGTGTTTGAGCGGTGGTGACGACACCGTGGTTGGCGAGCAGGCAGGCGGTGTAGCCCTCTAGGGCTTTGAGGATGTTCTCGGAGAGTTCGGGGGTGCCGAAGGTGGCATACTCGGCGCAGGGGATGATGTGCCCCCCGGCTGCAGCGACCATGTAGTGGTGGGCAGGGATATCCATGCCGCAGATCGCCATGCTGGTGGCATGGGGGGAGTGGTTGTGGAGGACACAGTTGATCTCCGGTTTGGCCTTGAGAATATCAAAATGGAAATCGAGCTCAGAAGAAGGGAGGTGTTTCCCCTCCGGTGCGTGCTTGTCTGCAAACGGGACATAGACAATGTCTTCGGGGGTGAGCTGGTCGTAGGCGATGCCGCTTGGAGTGATGAGGATCCCCTTACCGAAGCGGTGGCTGACGTTGCCGGAAGTTCCCTGGTTGATCCCCAGCGACTCCATTTTGAGACACGTGTCGATGATCTCCTGACGGATAGTGTTTTCGTGCATGATGCGTTCCTTAGCGGCTGATATTGAGGCTGAAGACGAAGCGGGTAGCAAGATAATACCCGATACTGTAGGCGATCTTGTTGCCGTCTTCGTCGTGGATAAGCATTTTGCGGACGATGATGGGGGTGGTTTCATCGGCAGCGGGGAGATGTTTGCGTGTCGCCTCCGTCGGCATGCTGGCGGAGATCTCTTCATGGGAGAAGACGATCGTGATGGTCAGTTTCTCTTCAAGAAATTCATAAAGCTTCATGATCTCTTTTTTTTCCAAATCGTCTGCGGTGAGGCCAAGGTCGGGGTGGAAATAGCTCTCAACATAGAGTTCGGGTTCGAGATACCCTTTGGTGCGCAGAAGCTTCAGGATTTTCTTGTTGGGTGATATGTCGAGCTTAGTGCTGATCTCGAGAGAGGGCTTCTCCGGTGTCACCACGTATTCGAAGAGTTTAAAATCTCTCTTTTGCCGCTGCATATCTTCGTTGAAACTGTACCAGTTATTCAGGGTGGTTTTGATCCGCTGCTCTTCGGTTTGTTTGAAGGTGCCACGGTTTTTTTTGCGGACGATGAGATTTTTGTTGAGCAGGCCGTACATGGCTTTGCGGACGGTGTTTCGGCTGACGTCAAGCTGGGTAGAAATCTCCCATTCGTTGGGGAGCTTCTCCCCGGAAGCATAGGGCTCCTGACGGAGGAGGTCAATGAGGATCTCCTCCACCTGGAGGTAAAGGGGGGTTCTAGAATCCTTATCCACAAAGTAATCGCTCAGATCCATATTGCCCCCTTGTGTTTGGTGTTTCGACTAAGCCGAAAAGTTATACGGTGGTCGAATGATACCCTTTTCGGTAATAAATCCGGCTATAAGCTCATGATCTGTCACATCAAAAGCCGGGTTGAACACCTGGATATCCGCCGGAGCAATCTGCTGCCCCTTGACATAGATGACCTCATCGGCTCCCCGCTCCTCGACAATGATCTCCTCTCCGGTCGGAGTATAGGGATCGATGGTCGAATAGGGGCACGCGATGTAAAACGGTACCCCATAATGCCGGGCATTGATCGCCAGCGAGGAGGTACCGATCTTATTGGCGGTGTCGCCATTGGCGGCAACCCGGTCGGCACCGACAATAATCAGATCGACCCGCCCCAGCTTCATCAGATACGAAGCGACGCTGTCAGCGATGAGGGTCACATCGATCCCGAAGCGGTGCAACTCCCACGATGTGATCCGTGCGCCTTGCAGGAGGGGGCGGGTTTCGTTGGAGTAGGCACGGAAGCGTTTGCCGTCTGCCCACGCGACGTACATGGGTGCCAGCGCAGTACCGATGCCGCCGGTGGCTAGAGCTCCTGCATTGCAGAGGGTCATGACACCGCTCCCCTCTTCGATCAGCTCAGCCCCATGCTCCCCGATGAGGCGGCAAGTTTCGATGTCGCTCTCATGGATCGCCATCGCTTCGGCGCGCAAGGCAGCGTAGAGGGCTGCGGTGCCCTCTCTGGGAGGGAAAGCCTCGGCGATACCGACCATCCGCTTGAGTGCCCAGCTGAGGTTGACAGCAGTAGGACGTGAACCGTTGAGGTAATCAGCATTTTTATGCACCAGAGCTTCAAACGCATCCCGATCAAGATCGCGGTGTTCCTTGAGACTGATCAGCAGTCCGTAGGCTCCGGCGATCCCGATGGCCGGTGCCCCCCGAACCTTGAGCTGGTAGATCGAGTCGTAGACTTGCTCGAGATTGGTCTGCTCCTCCACCACCTCTTCGGTTGGCAACCGTGTCTGGTCGAGAATGTAAAACCGGTCGCTCGCCGGATCAAACGAGAGAGCCCTCGGGATCGCGGCGAGACGGGCTTCTTTGGTTTCCATGTTTAAAAGAGTCCTTTTGTGTCGATGGGAATCCAAGGGTAGGTCAGCAGATCGACGCTGTTGAACTCGGGAAACTTGGCTCTAAGTTGTTTCATGTTTTTGATCCCCTCTTTTCGCAGTGCTTCGGCGGTGAAAAGTTTCGGCGGGATCAGGATCTCGTGCGGCACCTTCATCTTGGCGATCTTCAGGGCGATGGCCCGGACGGAGACGGCACCGATAGCAGCCGGGTTGGTTGCTGCCGTTGCTGCCCATGGGCTGTCGGGTTTGATCATCTCCTGGATATCCTGTGTGGAGATATCGGCGGTGTAGACTTTGGCTTTTCGTCCCGTCTCACGCAGCGCCAGTACGACCCCTTTGCCCAGCTCGTCATAGGGGGCGAAGAAGGCATTGATCTCCGGGTGCGCCATCAGCACAGCTTTGACCTGATCGGCATTTTTGGCGGCAATGGGGGACTCGAGGGTACCGGTTTTGACGATCTCTTTG
>JALVWV010000304.1 GCA_027023145.1 Campylobacteraceae bacterium
GTACACCCCTGAAGAGGTGGACGAGCTCGGCACCAAGCCCGCCATTGTCTGGCCGCCCAAAGGGTGGATCCCTGACATCCCCTCCACCCGCATAGCGATCCTCTACCCCAAAGGGCACAGCGTCGAACTCCGCCTCAACGGTCACAAAGTCAGTTCCCTCAACTACGAGGGGGTCTTCCGGGGGACGAAGGGCATGCAGATCATGCACTACAAAGGGGTCGATCTGACCGAGGGGCTCAACACGTTTACTATTCTCGTCAAAAAGGGTAAACGGGTCATCCAGCGCTTGACACGCACCGTGTACGTCGAGAGCCGTGCCCCCAAGACAATCACCCTCCTCCCCAAATACTCCTATCTCGAAGCCGACGGTACCCATGAACCGATCATTGCTGTCAAGATGCTCGGCCCCTCCGGTCATCCGCTGCGGGGCGGCATGGTGGGGAGCTTCACCACCGACAGTGCCCATCAGCCTGCTCAGATGAGCAACGGCAAAGGCTCCTACACCATCGACTCACAAGGGATCGCCTACGTCCGCCTCAAGCCCACTGCCATCGCGGGCGAAGCAACGTTGACGTTTGCCCTCTACGGTGACCGGAGCCAGACCCTCCGTGTCCGCCTCAAGCCCCACCTGCGACCTTGGATCGTCGTGGGGTTTGCGGAAGGCACCGTGGGCTACCGAGTCTTAAGCGGCAACGCCGAAGGGCTCGACCACCAACATGTCAAGAAGGGGCTCTACATCGACGGACGATTGGCGTTTTTCGCCAAAGGGCGGATCAAGGGTGACTGGCTCCTGACGATGGCGTTTGACAGCGGCCGCAAAAAGGGGGATCGTAAGTTGTTTGACTCGATCGACCCCAACGCCTACTATACGATCTACCAAGATGCTACCCATCAGGGCAACGAAGCCCCCAGCACCAAAAAGCTCTACCTCAAGCTCGAAAAAGGGGCGTACACCTACCTCTTCGGCGACTATCACACCGCCATCAAGGGGGGTGAGTTTACCAGCTATAACCGTGACTTTACCGGAGGGCGTGCCGAATACAGGGGGGCGAACGTCACCGCCGTCGTGTTTGCTGCCAAGACCGACAAGCTCCATTACCGAGACACCCTGCGAGGGGATGGGACACGGGGATACTATACCCTGACCCATACCCCTCTCATCGAGGGCTCTGAGACGATCACTCTCGAAGTGCGCGACCGTCACCGTCCGGAGATCGTCCTTGAGAGCAAGCCTCTTGAGCGGTGGCGCGACTACACTATCGATTTCGACACCGGTAAGCTCTATTTCAAAGAGCCCATCTACAGCACCGACCGGGCATTCAACCCCCGCACGATTGTCGTCACCTACGATGTCGAAGGGGACGGCAAGGGCTACTACACGTATGGCGGACGGGCAAGCTTCACCACGGATGATCATAGACTCCAGATCGGCGCAACGGCGATCCGTCAGGAACACGGCGACGGCGCCGATATGCTCGGCGGTGTGGACGGCACGCTCAAGCTCGGAGAGCGCAACGAACTCCACGCTGAGTATGCCCTCACACGCAGCACCCACGAAGCCAACACCAGCCTCGGCCATGCCTACAAGGTGGAGTGGAGATACGCCGAAGACAACACCAGTCTCCGCGCCTACTGGCGCTATCAGGATGCCGCCTTTGGGCTGGGCAACCTCCCCGAAGTCCTCTCGGCCACACGCAAGATCGGCTTCGATGCTACCCACCGGATCGACACACACTGGAGCCTCAATGGCTCGATCTACCAGAACCGCCGTTACGATGCCAACGGCACCTACAACGATGAGTTTGTCCTCCAGCCGACCCTGAGCTACACCGATGTCAACTGGAGTGCCTCGATCGGCTACCGCTACGCCAAAAACACCGCCACCGCCGCGACCAACCAGCTCACCCTCAAACTCAGCCGATACTTCCTCGACCGCAAGCTCAAGCTCTCCCTTGGTCACGACCAGAGCCTCGGTGTCAACGAAGATCAGGAGTTTCCCACCCGCACGACCCTTGGAGCCGATTACAAAGTGGATGAGAACACATCTCTCTTCGGAGCGTTGGAGCGCAGCGACAGCAACGGCCGGATCACGTGGCGCTCCCGGATGGGGGCGACGTATAAGCCGTGGAAAGGGGGCGAGATCAAACTCAGTCGCTTGGTGGATGCTACCGAGCGGGGCTTCGGGGCGTACGACACGCTGGGGCTGAGCCACCATTGGGATGCGGGCAAACACTGGAAACTCACCGCCGGATACGAAAAAGGGATCGCTGAAGCGAATGCTACCCGCACGGGCTTTGACGCGCTCAATCTTGCCGCCCGATACGAGGGTGAACGCCTCAGCGGTGACGGAGCGATCGGGATGCGCCGGGAGGGAGCGGACAAGAAGCTCAACCTCGATCTCGGCCTCTACATCCGCAAAGACAAAAACCTCGGCCTGGCATTCGGAGCTGGCTACCACACCCGCTGGAACACCACCGATCTCCACCGCGACATCGATGCCAAACTGGCGTTTGTCTGGCGTGACGAGATGCGCCCGTGGATCGCACTCGATCGGATGGACTACATCGACCGCTACGACCGCACCGCCACCGACGAGACCCGCACCCGCAAGCTCATCAACAACTTCGCCGCGATCTACCACACCGACCGCTGGGAAGTCGGCCTCCAATACGGCCTCAAATACACCCTCGACACGATCGACGGTGTCAACTACGGCGGATGGGTCGACCTCCTCGGTCTCGATGCCACGTACAGCCTCAACGACACCTGGGCGATCGGAGCGCAGGGAAGCGTCCTCCACGCTTATGGAGCCGGCAACATGGACTACAGCGGCGGTGTCTACGTCGAAACCACCCCCTGGGAAAACGCCAAACTCACCCTCGGCTACAACATAGCCGGTTTCGCCGACGAAGACTTCTCCGCCAAGAACTACCGCCACAAAGGGCCGTATCTTCAGATCAAGATGAAGTTTGACCAAGAGGATATCAAGAAGGTGGTCGAGGGGGTGGTGAAGTGAAAATAATTTACCTTTTCACTTTGATTCTTTTCTTTGCAGTGCCCAAAGCTCTGGCTCTTCCGGGAGATACACTTTTCTATGACGATTTTGAGAGAGCAAATTTGGGTTCGGATTGGTCTACAACCGATTCAAGCCGATCGGGAATCGGCACCCAGACATCCAATTCCGGGACACACTCTCTCTACACAAGACATAATGTCGTTACCGTAACATCCCGCACCATTGACCTCTCTGTTAATGGAGCCAAACTCACAATGTGGGTACGGAAAGGAGATGATGCCTTCAGCGAAGATCCGGAGAAGTCAGATGAAGGTTTCTCTATTGAATATCTAAACAACAATAGCAACTGGGTCGAAATTGTTTCACATGATGGAGACGAGGATCAACCAGGGGACATTATAAATATAGATTACCAATTTCCAAATGATGCCCTGTATAATAATTTTCAGCTAAGAGTAAGACAAATGGGGGGAGATGGAAGTGATTATGACTATTGGCATTTTGATGATGTCAATATCACAGAAACAGGATATGTGGCACCTCCACCTCCGCTTATTGTAGGTCAGTGTGATGAATTTGAAGGCGATCTTTCCAATTGGGTTGTAGGAGACCGTGTAAATATTACAACCGCAACAGCACAGTCACCGGATCACTCTCTGTCCATCAATGGTGGCAACACTGATGCCACTTCTATCGCGATTGACACCTCTTCTAATTTCAAGGAATTGACAATGTGGATTCGTAGAGGCAGCGATAGCTTCAGCGAAGATCCCGATTCAGGAGAAGATTTTATAGTAGAATACTTGAATAATGCAAACAGCTGGGTGGAGTTGGAAACATTTCTAGGCAGCGGTACGAAGGGGCAGATATACAATAGGACATATGCGATGCCAGCTGATGCAAAACATAATAATTTCAAAATACGACTTCGCATGACAAATGGAAGTGGTGCAGGCTGGGATTACTGGCATGTTGATGATGTGTGTCTTGTACCTGTGACTTATATGGAAATAAACAAAACATCGTGTGTGATTGATGATCCTGTTAACAATACTTCAAACCCAAAACGTATTCCAGGGGCAACCATACGCTATGCAGTTGAAGTAGAAAATATCACCGATTTTGATACGGACAATAATATTGTAACGGATAATGTAGACGGCAATTTTGACAGCACAACAATCGCCAACTTGCGTATCGGAGATGATGCCTGCAACTGTCTCGATCCCGGAGCTACTTCTCCCAACGGTGCGAATGGAACTGGAAATGGTACCAACCCTGTAAAACTCGATTTTGGCACGGTTTTGGCAAACAGCAAAGAGTGCGGGTATTTTGAAGTAAAGATTAAGTAATGAAGCTTTTAAAGTTGGCTACTTTGGCATCTTTGCTTGCGGTGAGTCCACTTTTTGGAGATGTTGCAGAAATGATTATTAATGAAATCATGTATATGCAACAAGGGTCAGGGAAAAACAATAATGATGAATTTGTTGAATTCTATGTTACAAAGAGCGGCAACATAAAAGATTATGTATTTTCTGATCAAGAAGGGGGCAATAACCACATTTTTACTTTTCCTACACAAAATGTTTTGGAAGGGGAATATGTTATTTTGCATCTTGGAACAACGACAGGGGCAGGGAACAGTACATCGACAGCTACTGGCTATCACTTTTATATGAATAAAACAAGAATGCTGAATAATACCGGTGACGATGTTGTTCTCCTGCAACCTTCCGCTACCGATACCACCACAATTAGTGGAGTTGTATTAAATGCCATACCGTTTGATTATGTTGCTTATGGCAAAAAAACAAGCAGTCAAGTCAGCAATACCCCTCCCGTAAGTAATGGAGGAGTAACGGTAGATTGGGATTATGATAATGGGGCAGCCTTAAAAACAACTCAAAAGGGGACATCCATTTCTCTATCCACTAATGGTGATGATGGCGACACCTCCTATTGCTGGGAAATTACGACAAGTGGTGATGCCAACAACGCTCAGTGTCTCAACTATAAACCGACACTTGATACAAACACAAACAATAATAATAATGGAACTCCCTATGTTGCCTCAGGAACAGACAACAATAATGGCATGCCCGACATGCACATCACCAAAACCTCCATTGTCATCAGTGATCCAGTCAACAATACTACCAGTCCCAAGCGGATACCGGGGGCAATCATTCGGTATTGTTTTACGGTGAAAAATACCGGGGATGGCAGCGCCGATAATGCTGCGATCCATGATACTCTCAATGGGGACAATAAGGACAAACTTACCCACAGGCAATCAGGGAAAGCGACCATCGTCACAAACACGAATGACTGCACGGAAAGTGATTGCAAAGGGATTGCGGACACATCTGGAAGTTATAATGCTGGAACCAAAAAGGTCGACATTGACCTCACGACCCCCTTCCCAAAAGACAATCATCAATGTGCTTACATCGAAATGGAAATAAAATAATCGATTGGCTTTTGTACGAAGTTCTTTTGTCATGTACGATACCTATCGTAGTCATGCGGCACATCACAAATAATTGCAGGTATCAATGCTTCGCCTGCAAAAACTTCCGCAACCCCCGCTTCACTTCCCAACCCATTTCATAATGAATTTTCTCAAGATACCATAATAATTGTTTCGGAGTTATCCCCCGTTTGGAGGCTTCCTCTTTGAGGATATATTGGGGAATGCGGGTACGGTGGCGAGTGAAGTCGCGTGCCAGTTTTTTGATGATCGCCCCATGGCGGTTGTAGCACAGTCTGGCAAAGGTAAACGGTAGCCCGGTACGCGCGTGCCACTCGGCGGCCAGATCGATCCCCTCTCCACCGTCGAGATAGTACTTCAGCGCAGCATCCCCGATCAGGACACGTCCGTGGAGCCCGAGGACTTTGGCCAGCCGGTTGGAGGTCTCAGAGGCCGGATCGTCCCCTTCGGCCCCGGGGAGGACAAAGACACTGTACACCGCTCCCCGGGCAACGATCCCTAGATCGGTACAGGCAAAACGGGGTGCATGGACGCTGGAGATAAAGGCGGCATTGACTTCTCCACGCCGCAGGGAGGCATTGATCTGTGAAGGAACGGCACGCTTGTAGCGAAACGCCATCTTGGCTCCGTTGTGGGGGAGGGCACGCTTGAGGAAGAGCTGGAACGGGAGGAGATTGAGATACTGGATCGAACCAAAGAGCATGTCGCCTCCATATTTTGTCTTTCTTAAGGGCAATTATATCCAAGCACGATTATAATCGTGGC
>JALVWV010000305.1 GCA_027023145.1 Campylobacteraceae bacterium
GCACTGGGGCCGTATCCCATGTATTGCTGGTTCATTTTGGTGGGGTCGAGTCCAAGGGCACCCATGATGGTCTCCCCTGAGACGCGGGTGCCGGAGTTGCGCTTGCCGATGCTGAAGGGTTTGCCGTAGAGGTTTTTCAGATCCATGATGTTGCCGGTTTTGGCATAATCGTTGTAGACGACAAATTGCTCAACATTCTGCCAGAGCATGCTGACCGATCGGAGGTTCTTGCGCGGTTTCCCTTCGTACTTGCCAACCCCCTGCCAGGCCATGGAGCCAAACAGCCCCTGAAGGATCGCGAAGTCCACTTCACCTTTGTCGATCATGTCGACGTTTTCACCGCTGCCTGCACTCGTGACGGCGGAGAAGGTCATGTGGTATTTCTTGGCCAGTTTGAGACTGGCGATGGTGGCGATGCCCACTCCGACCGGGTAGTAGGTTCCCCCGGTGCTGGCGGTGGCGATGATGTATTTCTGCTCTTTCTTACCGGCGTAGGCACCGGTGACCATCCCGGCTGCGACCAGCGAGGCGAGGGTGAGTTTGCTGAGGAAGTGACGACGTTTCATGGTGTTCTCCTTTTGAAATATTCCGTGCAATGATGTTGGCATTGTCAACGGAAGTAATGAACACCCGATTATATATTAAGTTGTGTTAATGTTGTATTAAAGTTGTTCTTTAGAGGGGCCCTTTACTCGATGATGTACCCTTTCCCCTTGTACGACTGGACGAAGTCATCGTCTCCAAGTTTGTCCTTGAGGCGTTTCATGATGGCGCGGAAGGTGGAGTCGGGTTTGTCGGTGGTGCCCCAGAGTTCCTGCTTGAACTGATCCATGGTGACGATCTTGCCCCGCAGGCGGATGAGGAGATCGAGCAGGTGGGTCTCCTGCTGAGTAAGTTTGACGAGGACACCGTCGCGGTAGAGGAGTTTCTCTTCGAGGTTGTAGTGGTAGTGCTCATCGATCCGGCTGTTTTTGACTTTGGCTTCGAGCACCTCTTCTTTGGCTTTACGGAGCATCTCCATGACGTTGTCGACGTTGAGAGGTTTGAGAAAGTATCCCAATACCTTCAGATCGATGGAGCGGTGGAGTTTCTCTTCATCTCGGTAGGCGGAGACGATGATGAAGTGCTGCTTGGGATCGAGAGTGTGGATTGCTTCGAGCATGCTCATCCCATCAAGGCCAGGCATTTTCAAATCCGTAAGGACGAGATCAAACGGGCGACCCTTTTTGAGGTATTTTTTATAGGTAGCAAGTCCCTCTTTCCCGTCTTTGGCAACGACCACCTCTTCGAAAATTGTGTTGAGGTAAAAGCCAAGAATCTCTCGGGCATCCTCTTCGTCTTCGCACAGCAGTACACGTGTATGGATCATGACGTTCCTCCTTGGAATGTAATGGTAAAGGCCACCCCGTCATCTGTGTTGGCGACGACGATTTCACCTTGCATGTTGTTTTCGATGATGGTGCGGGTCATGTAGAGCCCGATGCCAGTGCCTTTGTCTTCAAATTTGGTGGTAAAGTAAGGCTCGAACATGCGCTCAAGTACCTCGGCTGATGCCGAACCTCCGTTGTTGGAGAGGGTCACCCGATGTGCATCAAAGTGGATGCGGATTTCCCCTTCGAGATGGGGTTCTTTCTCTCGACGCAGAAGAATGGCATCTTTTGCATTAGCCAGTATATTCAAAATTGCCTGACGAAATTCATTTTTATGCCCCTTGATTGCAAAAGAATTTCCCGATAGTTTCACTTTGATACTGTTTTTGTCCAATTGAGGCTGGATGATCGCGAGGGTTGAGTGGATCGCCTCCTCAATATCAAAGACGGTTTTCTCACGAGATGGCTGGTAAAAATCCCGAAAGTCATCGATGGTTTCCGACATGAAGTTGATCTGCTTCCATGCACGTTGGACGTAGCGGTCGAGCATGGCACGGGTGAAGTCAGGGTTGTCGACGTTGTCCCGGATGAAATGGAGGATGAGGGTGATGTTGTTGAGCGGCTGGCGCCACTGATGAGCAATGGAACCGATCATTTCTCCCATAGCAGCCAGCTTATTCTGCTGGATGAGGAGTTTCTGTTTTTCCTGGTTTTTGGCGACCTCTTTTTCGACAAGGCGGGTGAGACGCTCGGAGGTCTCCTTTTGTTCGCTGATATCCATACTCATCATGATGAGGCGGTGGGGATGCCCTGCTTCATCCCAGAAGACTTTGCCTCGCCCGAGCATCCAAAGATACTCTCCCGACCGGGTACGGAGGCGGTATTCGCAGATCATGTGCCCTTTGTGAGGGCTGATTTTATGCTCTCTGAGAGTATCGAGTACTCGCTGGGTATCCTCTGGATGCATCAGGGAAAGCCAAGCATCAAATGATTGGATCTCTCCGGGTTTGTAACCAAGAATGTCAAGCCACTTCTGGGAGAAAAAGGTTTTGCCCGTTTTGAAATTGGTGTCCCACAGGCCATCGTTGGAGGCGATAACTGCCAGCTCGTAGCGCTCTTTAAGGCGTTGGAGACGAGCGTGAGCTTGCTTGAGGCGTTTGTTGTACCGCCGGAGAATGTTTCGGATCATGTGGGAGAATGTTCGAGCAAAAAGGAGAAAAAGGGCACCGGCAGTGATAATAATGGCGATAATACGACGTTTTTTTTCTGCCAGTTCTTGATGGATCTTTTCTATAGAATGGGCGAGTTGATCTCCGTTGTGAGCAATACCGACAGAGAGGAAGAGGCGTCCAAGCGTCCGAGTATCGCTGGCGGGGTCTATCGTGGGAAGAATTTCCCATTTTCCTCGATGTTGGTGATTGAACGCCCGGCGCCCGGCGTGGTCGTAGAGCCAGAAGTAGTAGCCCTCTGGAGCCAAAGTGGGATCAGACATACTTTCTGTCAGGGCATGGAGGGTGATACTCCGTAGATCATCGACTCGGGAAAATGCTCCAAAATAGAGGGCATTATCCCCGGTGCCAACCCGCTCAAAATAGCTCAGTTGGATGGTTTTGTCGAGATCGTTTTTCCACGAGAGGGCAGAGTGTTTACCTTGAGAGAGGATATACATCATGGTGATTTTCAATCGGGTGGGATCTTCATGCCGGTTGTTAAAAATAAGGTGTTCAATCTTTTCAAGTTGTTTTTGACCGTAAAGGAGGGTGTAATGGGCATCGAAGAGTACCAGATTGACCGGGTCAGCACGCTCCATCTCCTGCAGGAAGGGTCGGAGATGGGGAAGCGGCTTTTGCACACCCAGTCCCCGATAGATCCCTTCGAGGCGGTGGATGGTGCGTTGGAGTTTCTGCTGCACGAGGGCGCGGTCGGTTGTGATTTGCTGGCGGACGGCAGCAATGTAATGGTCGAGATGCTGTTGACGGGCGCTCTGCTCCTTTTGCTTGAGGAGGGCGACACGACTCTCAAGGCGGTGGTCGATCACCAGATGGGCAGTCACAATCGAAAGAAACATCAGCAGGAGGATAAACAGCGGGGGGACGTAGGTGAGAATTCTCTCAATCTCAGCGAGAGTATGGACACGTCGATGCATAGATCTATTCCTTGAGGCTGGATGGTTGGAGTGTCCGAAGCTGCGCATCTTTGAGTCCGGTCAGGAGGGGCTCTCCGTCGGCATTGACCCGGAAGACTCCGTAGCGAGCTTTGGTATAGTCTTGACCGGTACCCTCCTGGAAGAAGAAAGCATTTGTGGCGATCTTGATGTGTTTGTTTCGCTGACGGTAGCGCAGGATGATCTGTCCGGGTTGAAGCATTTGACCGATGAAGGGGGCGACATAGGTGGCGGTGCAGTTGCGCTCGACGTGCAGCAGAATCCGACCGTCGGTGTTGTCGGCAAATCCCCTCTCGGCGAGATCCTTTCGGAGGGTGTCGGCCAGTGCAAATCGGAGCCGCATATAGTCCCCCTGCATCAGAGAGCGGGGGTCGACGGGGGCGAGACGGAGGCAGATGACGGTGCCGTGGGATAGGTGTTGTTCTTTTTGGTAGATGGAAAGGTTGACCAGGATCAGGATAAAGATCAGGGCAAGGAAGACCCCTGATTTTTTAGAGAACATCTTTGGCTCCTTCCCGGTGTTTGAGCACCGTGTATACGATCAGCAAAACAGCACCAGCGGCGATCAAGAGAGCGGATTTGACCAACAGGGTTGTTTGGAGGGTGTAATAAAACCGCCCCACGATCCAGAGCAGTGCGGCCAGGCTCAACCCCTGCAAAAGCCGGTTGCCCCGTGCAAATCCGACGATCAGCAGGGTCAACGCTGTTGAGAGACCGTGCATCCAGATCGAGAGGAGCGCCAGAGGGACGAGGGGTGCCAGCAGCATGAAAGGGAAGGGGGCAATATCCTGTTTCTCCTTTCGTATAAGGATGGTGATTGTGTAGAGCATGATGATGCTGTTGAAACAAGCCGTTACGCTTGGGTGGTTGAGCCAAAGGTGGGATCGGGAAGGGGAGTCAAACAAAAAGAGTTCCATCCCAAAATGTGTCCCAGCACTCCACAACAGTGCCAGACTCAGACCGTATCCAGTGGCTTGTTTGAGTGCAATGTGATTCGGGAAACGAAATTCATGCAACCAGACCCAAACAGTATAACCGAGTATCATGGGAATGACAACCGTACTGATCCCAAGAAGTGCCGCGGCATGGATCAGCATCAGCCCGGCTGCCAGTGCCGCAACAACCCGGTGAAGGTAATGGGGGATACCGACGAGCAGAACCCCTTCCATCGCCGCCAGTGCCAGCCAGGGGAGGGGGTGGGTAAACGTATGGGGTTTGTCCCATTGAAAAAGAGCGAAACCTATCAACGCCTGTCCTGTCAATGAGATTGCAAGTGCACTGTGCTCCAAAAACAACGTTTGTGACGGGTTTCTCAAGCCAAGGTATGCAAGGGCGATCAGCCCGGCGCCGATTGCAAAAAGTGCCGGGGGTGTATCGAACAGTTGGTGGAACATCGAGCCAAACATCAACAGCAAGAAGATCGAAGCCAGCCAGCCGGAAGAAGCATGGAGTATTTGAACAAACCAAGGAGTTGACATTGTCGATTCTTTGCTGGGAGGGATATTTTCGGTGGGGAGTCCAGCCTGACGGAGCGTAGTGAGGAGTTGGGTTGCATCAATCATCGCCTTCCTCCCAACTTCGTGCAGTATTGCGCAGCCATGCAGCGGTACCCGAGCCAGCGACGATCAACACCAGCGCCAACATCAGATAGCCTCCCCCTCCATAATAAAGGCGCATATCGATCAGCATCCTGCCCAAAAAAGCAACCCCCGTGACAATCACTGAAAGGCAACCGATTGCGAGCAAGAAAAGATCACGAATGTACTGACGGTAGATCCAGCAGTGAAGGATAATCCAAGCGACCCAGACCATCCCCCACATCTCATATCTATAGTGGGCATCAGCTATGATCGCATCGAGTGCCAGTCCAGTTGCGGCCGTTCCGGTCAGGGTCGCCACGATACGTACCCCGATTCGCAGTGTGCC
Source organism: Campylobacteraceae bacterium (assembly GCA_027023145.1). GTDB lineage: Bacteria > Campylobacterota > Campylobacteria > Campylobacterales > Sulfurovaceae > S017-3. The sequence goes on from JALVWV010000305.1 coordinate 5,461, forward strand.
CGAAGTTGCTCGTCGGTGGTATTCCCAGATGATCAACACCAGTGCATTGAAAAGCACCATCGCCAGTGCCGCACCTCGTGCTTCCACAAAAAAGAAAAAATGGAACAGAGTGAAATAGAGGACAATCGCAACATTGACGATCCCGACCCACAGAATCCACAGCGGCTCAAATCGCCCCAGCACTCCCCATGGCAGAATCAGCACTCCCCAGGTGGCAAACAGCTGCCACGTATCGGCTCCAGTCTGATAGGTTTGCCCAAATAGTGCCAGCAGCGCACCGACGAGGATCGCCGCTCCTGTCAGGGAGAATTGGCCGACGCGGGAGTTCAGGTCGTAGCGCAGCAGCGGGAGGAGCGAGGCGATCAGTGCTCCTTCGACGAGGGCGAATTTCCCGAATTTCCCAAGAGCATCCCAGTTGAATGCAACGAAAAAAACCACCCCCAGAGCCATGGAGAGGACGCCGAGCCCCAGCAGCAGTCTTTCGATGAAACGGTGCCAGTCGCGTCTTTTGGGAAACACACCAGCTGCCTGCATGGCGGCTTCCGCATGTTGCGGATCAAGTATCCCCTGATCGATGAGGTGAAGGATGTAGCTGCGGGTGGAAAACATAAGACTCCTTTGGGGGAGTATTATACCATGCAGGATAAAAAAATGGGCATCGCACACCATACGGTATGCTATTGCGCATCCTTCTGTTACCATCCTCCTGCGACTGTTCTGAAAAAATCCATCCAAAAAGCCCCTTTTAAGAGAGCTATCTATACAATGAGCAGACAAAATTGCTATGA
>JALVWV010000306.1 GCA_027023145.1 Campylobacteraceae bacterium
GACATGCACCTTCATCTGCGAGACGGTGACATGCTCCAGACTGTCGCCCCTCTGAGCGCCCAACACTTCGCCGGTGCCATCATCATGCCCAATCTCATCCCTCCTATCACCACCCACGAGGCTCTGCTCTCTTACAAAGACCGTATTCACCAAGCTCTTCACTCTCAACTCTCAACTCTCAACTCTCAACTGGCACCATTCGCGCCTTATATGACTCTTTTTTTTCAGCCCGACTATGGCCGCCCCTTCCTCGAATCGCTTCGAGATGACCTAACCGCTATCAAACTCTACCCCGCCGGGATCACCACCAACTCCGAAGGGGGTGTCAGCGGCTTCGTTGTCGAGACGCTGCACCCGACACTGAGTGCCATGAGTGATCTGGGGATCCCCCTGTGCATCCACGGAGAGACCAATGGCTTCGTGATGGATCGTGAAGCGGAGTTTGTCCCTATTTATGAGAAGCTCGCCACAGCTTTCCCCGATCTGACGATCATCATGGAACACATCACCACCGCTCAGAGTGTCGCGGCATTAGATAAATACCCCAATCTCCACGCCACGATCACTTTGCACCATCTCTATATCACCCTCGATGATGTCGCCGGGGGGATGCTTCAGCCTCATCTCTTCTGTAAGCCCATCGCCAAGCGCCCCGAAGATCGCGATGCCCTCCTCGATGTGGCGCTGAATGCCCACCCCAAAGTGATGTTCGGCTCCGACTCGGCTCCCCACCCCCGCCACGCCAAAGAGGCACCCGGATGCGCAGCCGGTGTCTTCACCGCCCCGATTGCCCTCCCGGCACTGGCGCAGCTCTTTGACGCTCATAACAAACTGGACAAACTCCAGACCTTTGTCAGCGACAACGCCCGGCGTATTTACGGCTTGACCCCGCCTAAAACCTCCGTCGAGTTGGTCAAGGAACCTTTTACCGTACCTGAGAAATATGGGGATGTCGTCCCGATGTTTGCCGGGGAGACATTGGAGTGGAGTGTCGTATCATGACAAGAAAAACCAAGGATACAACCCCAATGGATGATGCAACTGACTATCTCAACAGCTCCCGGCGTAATCGAGAACTTCTCGAAGCAGCTATTTTGGAGGTCAAACGTGGGAAAGGTATCCATATGACACTGGAAGAGTTGGGCATTCCCCCTCAAAAGATACGCGCACAATACACTCTCAAGGAAACCCTGTGAACAAAATCACCGAATTTCAAAAAGGTCACGAAGAGTTTCGCTCCGTCCATTTCAAACAAAACGAAGAGCGTTTCAAAAAACTGATCGCCGAAGGACAAAGCCCCCAAGCCCTCTTCATCGGCTGCAGCGATTCACGGGTGGTGCCTACGATGATCACTGGTACGGGAGCCGGTGATCTGTTTATCACACGTAACATCGGAAACTTCGTCCCCCCCTACAAACCCGACAGTGACTTCCACGCCACTGCCTCAGCCATCGAGTATGCCGTCAGTGAACTGGGCGTGAGCGATATCATCGTCAGCGGCCACTCTGACTGCGGTGCCATCAAAGCACTCTACAAAGACCACATCGTTACCGAGGAAAATGTCCACACCGTCAAGTGGCTCGAACTCGGTGCCGAGGCCAAACGGGTCGCCCTCCAGATCCTCCCAAACGCCCCCAAAAAAGAACTCCTCGAATACACGGAAAAACTCTCCGTGGTCTTCCAGCTTGAAAATCTCCTCACCTATCCCGCTGTCAAGCGCGGTGTAGAGGAGGGGCGGATCTTCCTGCACGGGTGGCACTACTCCATTGCGGAGGGCACCATTGAGTACTACGATGATGAAAACGCCGAATTTCGACCACTGGGAGACAAGGTATGATCTCCAAAGCAAAAACCAAAGGGGCTGGGACTTCAGTCCCACAAGCTCAAGGAAAAGCCATGATCGCCCAAAACGCCACCGAAATGATCGGCCGTACCCCTATCGTCACCATCACCCATCTGGAAGGGACAACCGGCATCACCCTGCTGGCCAAGGCTGAATACCTCAACCCCACCAGCTCCGTCAAAGATCGCATCGCTGTCAACATGATAGAGCAAGCGATCGCACGGGGAGAGATCACCGACCAGACAACGCTGATCGAGCCCACCAGCGGCAACACCGGGATCGGGCTGGCTGCGGTATGTGCGGCTCAAGGAATCAATCTGATCCTCACGATGCCCGAGTCGATGAGCCTCGAACGCCGCAAGCTTCTCGAGCATCTCGGTGCCACGATCGTCCTCACTCCGGCTGCCGAGGGAATGGGTGGAAGCATCCGGGAAGCAGAACGTTTGGCGGAAGAGCTTGAGCATGGGCTGATCCTCGGGCAATTTACCAACCCAGACAATCCAGCTGCCCACGATAAAACCACCGCTCCCGAAATTCTTGAAGCAACTGGCGGGAAGATCGACGCCTTCGTCGCTGCTGTGGGTACCGGAGGATCGTTCACTGGCATCAGCCGCACCCTCAAGCGCTCCATCCCTCAGCTCAAGGCTATCGCGGTCGAACCTGCCACTTCCTCTGTCCTCAGTGGAGGTCATCCCGGTGCCCACGGTATCCAAGGCATCGGTGCCGGATTTATCCCTGAAATCCTTGAAACCGACTTGATCGATGAGATCCTTACCGTCACCGATGAGCAAGCGATCGCCTATGCCCGGGAAGCTGCTCGGAAGGCCGGTCTGCTCATTGGTATCTCCGCCGGAGCCAACCTCGCCGCCCTTCACAAGATTGCCCTTCGCCCGGAATATCATGGCAAAACCATTCTCACCCTTCTCCCCGACGGGGCGGAGCGGTACATGAGTACATCACTGTTTAAAAGTCATTAATAAAAAACTGATACGATAAGTTTTTAGAATAATACCCCAATCGACAAAGGAAAAATCATGCTACGAAAACTCACTATGGGATTGGCATTGCTGACCTCACTGGTTATGGCAGATGCCACCATCACCTTCACCCCTTACAAAACGGCTGCCCAGTCCATCGGCAAAGGCAAACCGGTCATGCTCGAAGTGGGCGCCGAAAGCTGCGTCAATTGCAAAAAGATGAATGCCATCCTTGCCCCCATCATGGCTCGACACCCCAACTACAAAATCTTTGACATCATCCTCAAAGCACCCGCCGTCAATATCCTGAGCTCACGCCCGCAGGTTTCCATCGAAGAGAAGCTGAAGATCCATGCGATTCCTACGCAGATCTTCTACGATGCTTCCGGGAAGGAAGTGTATCGGCACACCGGTATTTTGACGGCGGATCAGCTCAAAACTGTTTTCAACAAACTCAAATTTTAGGACTAATCATGTCTAAAAAACTCTTACTGATTGCACTTTTCTTCTCTTCGTTCGCTTTTGCCGAGATCACTTTTGTCCCCTACGCAAAAGTTGTTTCATATATTGGCAAAGGGAAACCCGTCATGCTCGAAGTCGGTACCAAAGATTGTGCCGGATGCAAAGCAATGCATGCTATCCTCGCCCCCTATGTCAGAAAACATCCCTCCTACCGGATCTTTTATGTCAATGTTAATGAGAAGCTTGGCAAAAGAGCCATCCTCGATACGCGCCCGCGCAAAACAGTCGGAGACAAACTGGTCATCGGAGGCTACCCGGTTCAGGTTTTTTATGACAAAAGCGGCCGAGAAGTGTATCGTCATTCCGGTGTGTTGACAGAGGCACAACTCGATTCGATCTGTAAAAAACTCGGGTTTAAATAAAGGCTCTTCTCGGTTCATTCGGAGCAGGGACTTTAGTCCCGTTTTATGAAACTAAAGTCCCTGCTCCAAGGAAAAAATTGAAGCATCCTCAAAAACCTCTCATGGCACAGCGCCCGTCTCAACCATACCCAAAGGGAACTGTTCGGAATAACCGACTCACTCGATCTGGAGCCATATCTCCAGCAACAGGCAGCTTCTCTACTCCCTCAATCCCCCCTCACCAAACTCCGTCTTATATATTAATGATGGGGCAATCGTCTCGATCGACGTTGTTCCCTACACTCCCAAAAATATCCTGAGCATCTCCCTCATCGAAGCAGACATCGACTACCCCTACAAATACGCAGACCGGACAGCACTGGATCATCTCACTGCCCTTGCAGATAATGAGATACTCATCACCACCGACGGCTATCTCCGCGACACTCCCATCACCAACATCGCCCTTCGCCGCCACGGTATTTGGTACACCCCCGCCACCCCGCTGCTGCCAGGCACCACCCGATCCCGCCTGCATGTTGAAGGGTTCCTGGTCCCTAAAGATATTCATCAAGACACTCTCCTCGGCTATGATCGCCTTGCCCTCATGAACGCCATGACAGGCTTCGTCGAACTCCCCATGTCGGTATTCACCAACACAAAATTGAGCACAATTTCTAATTTCTAATTTCTAATTTCTAATTCTTACGCTAAACTACACCCATCAAAACCCAAGGACATTTCATGCCCCTCAGCCTCCTCCAGACCGACACCTTCCGCTCCCTCATGCGCGATCATCTCTTCAATACCATAGCATACCTTCTCGAATCAGGGCAAGAGTTTGCCGTCGCGGCAGAAGTGGAATATCTCGAGAGCGATCCCGAGCTCCCCCGGCACATCACCCGGGGATTTGGAGAAGTGGCATTATTTGTCCTACAAGGATACACATTTGAGACGGCTACCCTCGATGAGGAGCATCTCTATTTCGAAGCCGGTTTCGGGGAAGAAAACATTGGCGCCCATGTGATCCTGCCGCTCCTCTCCATCAAACAGATCTTCATCGGGGAATACCCTGTCGCCATCAATATCGTCTCTCCCTCCCCTTACGCCGAAAGCCCCGTCGCTGCCAATCGTTCCATGGAAGCCCTCCTCAGCAACCCTGAAAATCAAAAACTCCTCAAAGAAAGCAAAAAGTAATTCTCTTGAAAGTCCATTTTTTGGACTTCTCTAAAAAAATCGTTAATTTATCGTTAATTTATCGTTAATTTCCTTGACATTCTTAAGGAGTGTGTGTTATAATTCCACCGTAAACAAAAACAAGGAGTTTAAAATGAAAAAAGGTTTGTTGCTCTCAATCGTAGCTTCGACTGTTCTTTTCGCAGGTGGGGATATTGCCCCTGTTCAACCTGTAGCGGAAGCCCCTGCTGCAGCGTGTAATGATTTCTACGGTCAAGTAGGTGCTTTTGTCGTTTATAACACAACTACAGTTGCTGGTAAAGACGACATGGCAAAATATGGCGTTGGTGCCGTACTCGGTGTTAACAAAGAGATCTTCTCTGGTTTGACTGCTTCTGCAGAGCTTCAGGGTACTATCTCTCAGACATATGACATCACCACCAGCACAAGAGGTGCTACTGTTAACCGTGCCAACTTGACTCAGCTCAACCTCGGTTACAGCTTCTGCAACACCGCTATCAAAGTAGGTCGCTTCTCTGTGGCAATGGGACTCTCCCCTCTCGTCTTTACAGATACTTTCTACGATGGTATGAAAAACGTTACTTTCGACGGTGTCATGGTTGCCAACACAGATATCCCTGATACTGTCGTTTACGGTGCCTATATCTACCGCGCTGCTGTTCATGGCACTTCTACTACTCTTGCCAACCCTATGGGTAGTGTAGATGGCGCTGCTGTTGTCGGCTTCCAGAACAAGTCGTTTGCAGACACTACTATCACCGGTGTTGGTTACTACGCTGTCACATCTGGTGACTATGCCGTTGCCGGTACTATCGACAAGAAATGGTGTGACACTGACATCAGCGTCGGTGGTGCTTATGAAGACGTTGCCGGTGCCACTGCCTACCTCGCAGGTGGATACATTACTCAGCACTTCTCTGCGTTTGATTTGACAGTAGCTGGTACTTACCAAAGTGCTGCTGCAACTTATCTTAACGACGGCGAAGCTATGGGCAAGTACACTTGGAAAACTTGGCAAGCAAACACAAACTCTTGGGCTGTTGGTGCTGCAATCAGTACTGACTGGTGTGGCTACAAACTCGGTGCTGCAGCAAAATATCGCGAAGACGAGTCTTACGAGATTGATGCCAGCATTGGCAAAACCTTCTCTGGTATTGCGTTCGCTACAGACGTGCGTTACCGCTACAATGGTGTAACTACTAAAACTGCTACACGTGTACGTGCCAGAGCTGTCTACAAGTTCTAAGAACTGCTTGACACTCCGAACTTAGACCCAACCCGGGTCTGAGTTCACCCCTTCTCTTTTCTTTCCTCCATTTTTTCGTATTAAGTGCTAAGTGTTATGTTTTACGTGAGTTTCTGATTG
>JALVWV010000307.1 GCA_027023145.1 Campylobacteraceae bacterium
GGGGTTTACAACGGAATTGAGAAATTCAAAAAAGAGACCGGAGTGGACTACAAATACTTCGAAGTGACCAATGCAACCCAGCGGGAGCAGGCGATCCGCAAGATGGCACAGCATGGCGGAAACCCGGTACTGGGTATCGGCTTCGCGCAGGGGCCGGCGGTGGACAAAGTCGCCGGAGAATTCCCCAAGACCAAATTTGCGATCATCGATATGGTCGTCAACAAACCCAACGTCCAGTCGATTGTCTTCAAAGAGCATGAGGGATCTTTCCTCGTCGGTATGCTCGCGGCCATGGCTTCCAAGACGCACAAAGTGGGCTTCATCGGCGGGATGGATATCCCTTTGATCCGCAAGTTTGAGTGTGGGTACGAGCAGGGGGTCAAATATGCCGATCCCAAAGCCGAAGTGCTCGCCAACATGACCGGCAGCACTCCCAGCGCCTGGAACAACCCCAGCCGTGGCGGGGAGCTGGCCAAAGGGCAGTTTGACCGGGGAGCCGATGTGATCTTTGCCGCAGCCGGTGGTACCGGTGTCGGGGTCTATCAGGCTGCCAAAGATGCGGGCAAGCTCGCTATCGGGGTCGACTCCAATCAAAACTACCTCCAACCGGGTACCATGCTCACCTCGATGGTCAAGCGGGTTGATGTCGCCGCCTACAACGTCCTAAAATCGGTCAAAGAAGGGACATTCAAACCCGGCGTTCAAGTCCTCGGACTCAAAGAGAACGGCGTCGGCTGGGCATTGGATAAGTACAACGAGAAGCTCATCACGCCTGAGATGAAAAAAGCGGTCGACCAAGCCCGGGACGACATCATCGCCGGCAAGATTAAAGTCCACGATTATATGAGCGACAACAGCTGCAAATACTAAGCCTGTAGACATTTGTCTATCCTGGAGGCAGGGCTTTGGCCCTGCTCCTGATTGGAATAACGTTTTACATTCCCTCTTTTGGGCTACCTTTGAGACATAAGGCAACGCATGGCATCCACTGATACTACCTCTTCTGAGCTTACCCTCGCAATTGATCTGCGCAACATCTCCAAAAGCTTCGGTACCGTTCAGGCCAACAAACACGTTAACTTGAAAGTTGAGGCAGGTACCATCCACGGTATTGTTGGCGAAAACGGCGCGGGCAAATCGACACTCATGAGTATCCTCTATGGTTTTTACGAAGCCGACGCAGGGGAGATCTATATTTTTGGCAAGCGCACCCCCATTCGCAACTCATCCGATGCAATCGCTGCGGGGATCGGGATGGTGCATCAGCACTTTATGCTGGTGGAGAATTTCACGGTATTGGAAAACGTGATGCTCGGCGCTGAGAGTGGGGCGATGCTCGGTCGAAGTATCACCGATGCGGCAGCGGAGCTGGATCGGCTGGAGCGTGAATTTGGGTTGGCGGTGGAGAAGGACGCGCTCATCAGCGACCTCCCCGTCGGTCAGCTCCAGCGGGTCGAGATCCTCAAAGCCCTCTATCGGGGAGCCCGTATCCTCATCCTCGATGAACCCACCGGTGTCCTCACCCCCCAGGAGACCGATCAACTCTTTGCGATCCTCCGATCCTTGCGGGAGCAGGGGACGACGGTGATCATCATCACCCACAAACTCCGCGAGATCATGGTGCTGACCGATCAGGTATCGGTGATGCGTCAGGGGGAGATCGTTGCCAGCCGTGTCACCTCGGAGACCAGCCGGGAAGAGCTGGCCGAGCTGATGGTGGGGCGCAAGGTGCGCATGTCGATCGACAAGACCCCCGCCCAGCCGGGAGAGGCGCTCCTGCGGGTGGAAAACCTGAGTGTCCACGATCACTACGGAGTCGCCCGGCTCGACCGTGTCTCCCTCGAGGTGCGTGCCGGGGAGATCGTGGGGATCGCCGGAGTCTCGGGCAACGGCCAGAGTGAGCTCCTCGATGTCCTCTCCGGCATCCTGCCGCCCGGCGAAGGGGAGGTGCTGATCAACGGGCATACGGTTACGCCGGAACACGCTACCAATCCTGAGCAGGTGCGATCCTACAGCGTCGCCCACGTCCCCGAGGATCGCCTCAAGCGAGGGCTGGTGCGAGAGTTTATTGCAGCCGAGAGTGCTATTCTTGGTTACCACAATGCTTCGGAGTATAATGGAGTTTTCCTGACCAAACCCAGCGCCATCATCGATCATACCCACCATCTGATGGAGGCGTTTGACGTTCGTCCGGCACACCCCACCCTCAAATCGGCCAATTTCTCCGGTGGCAACCAGCAAAAACTCATCCTCGCTCGCGAAATGGATCCGGGTCCCAAAGTCCTGCTGGTAGGTCAGCCCACCCGGGGGGTGGATATCGGAGCGATCGAGTTTATCCACAAGCAAATCGTTGCGATGCGGGATGAGGGGAGTGCAGTGCTGCTTGTCTCAGGGGAGTTGGATGAGCTGATGAGTCTGGCTGATCGGATCATCGTGATGTTTGAGGGGCGGATCGTCGGCGAAGTCGCAGCATCAGAAGCCGACGAGAAGATGCTGGGTCTGATGATGGCTAATGCCCACACACCGACATCCACTGTATCTGAGGAGGTGCCCGCATGAGACGCCAACCTTTGCCCGCTTGGGCAGACATTATCCTGATCCCGATCATCAACATTACTTTGGCACTTCTTGTCGCCGGGGTTGTCATCGCGCTCATCGGTGAAAACCCATTCAAGGCGTTTGCCGTGATGTTCCAGGGCGCCTTCGGGTATGCCGAAGGGATTGGCTACACCCTCTACTACGCGACCAACTTCATCTTCACCGGATTGGCAGTGGCGATCGCGTTTCATGCGATGCTCTTCAACATCGGAGGGGAAGGGCAGGCGTACATCGGCGGGCTGGGCGTTGCGCTGGTGCTGCTGACTTTTGATCACGTGTTGCCGTTCTGGATACTCCTGCCGCTGGCGATCGCGGCGGCGATGCTCTTCGGGGCAGCTTGGGCAGCGATCCCGGCCTATCTCCAAGCCTACCGGGGGAGCCACATCGTCATCACCACTATCATGTTCAACTTCATCGCCTCCAACCTCATGGTCTACCTGTTGGTCAATGTCTTCATCGTCCCGGGGAGCATGTCACCGGAGAGCCGTGTATTTGACCAAACCGCCTGGCTCCCCACCGTTCACGATTTCCTCGCACGCTTTGGGATCGACGTAGCCGCTTCGCCGCTCAATCTCAGCTTCGTCATTGCCCTCATTGCCGGGGTATTCGTCTGGCTCTTTGTCTGGCATACCCGCTGGGGTTACGCGATCCGGACGGTGGGCTTCAGTGAACCGGCTGCCGAGTACGCCGGGATCAGTGCCAAGAAGATCATCATGCTCACCATGCTCATCTCCGGAGCCTTGGCTGGGATGGCCGGGATCAATGAGATCATGGGGGTGCAGCACAAACTCCTGCTCGATTTTGTCGCCGGATACGGGTTTACCGGGATCGCCGTAGCGCTCATGGGACGCAACCATCCGCTGGGGATCGTGCTCTCAAGCATCCTGTTTGGAGCGCTCTATCAGGGCGGGGCGGATCTGACGTTTGAAATGCCCAACATTTCCCGAGAGATGGTGACAGCCATCCAGGGCTTTATCATCCTCTTCAGCGGGGCGTTGACGTACATGAGCCGTCCGTGGCTGGAGCGGCTCTTCGGGCTTTTTGTCCGGGAAAAATCGACAGAGGAGGTGCCCCATGGACGCTAATATCACCACCGAGATCATCTCGACCCTCTCCGCGACAATGCGGGTCTCCACACCTCTGATCCTCGCAGCCATGGCTGGGATCTTCTCCGAGCGATCCGGGATTGTGGACATCAGCCTCGAAGGGAAACTCCTCGCCGGAGCCTTTATCTCCGCGGCAGTCGCAGCCGTCACTGGCTCGGCGTGGCTGGGACTGGGAGCAGCGATTGTCGTCACGATGTTACTGAGCCTCCTGCATGGCTTTGCCTCCATCACCCACAACGGCGATCAGGTCGTCAGTGGCGTGGCGATCAACATCATCGTCTCGGGGATGACCGTGGTACTGGGGATCGCATGGTTTCACCAGTCCGGCCAGACCCCCAGCCTCCCCAACACCGCCCGCTTCATGCCGCTCCATCTGCCCGGTTCTGAGACCATCGGGAGCATTCCGATCCTCGGAGACATCTACACCAAGATCCTCAGCGGTCACAACCTCTTGGTCTACGTCGCCTTCCTCTCGGTCGCACTGACCTGGTGGGTGCTCTTCAAGACCCGCTTCGGTCTGCGCCTTCGAGCCGTGGGTGAAAACCCCAAAGCGGTCGATACCGCCGGGATCTCTGTAGCGTGGCTGCGCTACCGTGCGGTACTCATCGCTGGAATCCTCACTGGCATCGGCGGCACCTACATCTCCATCGCCCAAAACGCCTCGTTCATCCGCGAAATGTCCGCCGGGCAGGGCTACATCGCCCTCGCTGCCATGATCTTCGGCAAATGGAAGCCCGTACCGGCGATGTTCGCCAGCCTGATGTTCGGCTTCCTTGATGCGCTTTCGATCCGCCTCCAGGGCGTCGAGATTGCCGGCATCGGCCAGATCCCCGTCCAGGCGATCCAGGCACTCCCGTACATCCTCACCGTCGCTATCCTCGCCAGCTTCGCCGGGCGTGCCATCGCGCCCAAGGCGGATGGGGTGCCGTATGTGAAGGAGAGGTAGGGTTTGGCGCGTTATGTGCTAAGTGTTATGTGTTACGCGTAGGGTGTGCAATTGTGCACCGGAAAATTAGTTGTACCCAGCATATCTCGTTGAGGATAATCGGTCGCATCAGAAGTATTGGGTGTCGTATTTTATGGTGGATGCAACCTCCTGTAAGCTGGTGAAGGGATTTTCAGACAACGCTTTTAATGTTTTGGAATTAACAGATAAATCATTTAGGAAAAAAGAGATACAACTTGCCAAACTTACGTTTATGAAGCAGCTCCATGATGCTTTGGAAGCACTTCTGATCGTGGTTAAAAAAAGTTATTGAATTTGAATGGATTGCGCGGTTATTGTACTCTCTCGTGCCATATCTCCCGATATGGCACGCATACAACCGTATCGGATCCATAGGCATTCCCCATCGGGAGATGGGGAACGAGGGATGTTTGAATATGAGGTGGGACTGAAGTCTCCACTTCCGAGACAAAGAACCGTTGGAAGGTGCGCAATTGCACACCCTACGCAACCATACAAAACCAATACACCAATACCCCAAACCCACTATAATATATGAAAATAAATATGGAAGGAACATCGTGACACAGATTTCCATTTCGGATATTCAGCGCAATCTCCATAAATTGAACGATTTTGATATCATTGAGGTGGTGGACAAGAAGCGGAACAAGGTCAAGGGGTATTTCATCGAAGGCAAATACGCCTCGCATGTCGAAGAGGTCGCCGAGAAGCTCAAAACCCTCAAGAAAAGCCGTCCCACCGCAGCTGGGATGCTGAGTCGATATGCCCGTCCGGAGGAGAGGGAGGGGGAAGAGGGCGCCTGGAGACGGCATGTCGTCGCGCGGTACGCTCAGGAACAGGAGGGATGAGGGTACTCGATGCCAACTACATCCTGCGTTATCTCCTGAATGACAACCCCCGGATGTATGCTGAAGCCAAAGCTGTGATCGAGCATGAACCGTGCCTGGTTCTGGGTGAAGTGGTAGCCGAAGTGGTCTATGTCCTGGATGGCTACTACGACATTTCCCGCAAAGAGATTGCCGAAACTTTGGAGGTATTTTTCCGACAGGAGGGGCTGCAGATGCACGAGCCCCTCTTTGTGGTCTTACAGGCGCTTGTGTTGTATGCCGATACGTCGCTGGATTATGTTGATTGTTATTTGTGTGCGTTGAAGGGGCGTTATACGGTTGCTACGTTTAATAAGAAGCTTCGCAAATGTGTTGATTAGGAAGCGATAAATGCCAAAAATTCTCCGGGCGCTGATACGGGAACTTTTGAATATTTGAACCCTTTTGGATCTCGGGTGATGATCCGGTCGATGCCTGCGTAGTAGGCGGAGGTATGGACGACGCTGTCTTCGAAGTCGGTACCGTGGATGCGGACAGCTTCTGTGAGTACCCGCTTATCCACCGGTGTGATCTCAAAGATTTCCAGCATCCGGGCGATGACATCATCCGCCGACTGTTTCCCTCGCTCCCGGCTGACGAGGTAGTGGATCGTCGTGATCGCATCGGCACAGAGGTATCCTTCGATGTGCCGGTTCTCGATCAGGAGAA
>JALVWV010000308.1 GCA_027023145.1 Campylobacteraceae bacterium
GTGGTGTAATGTTCGATGAGGTGTTGGATGCGGGACTGGGACATGATGGCTCCTTTCATATTTTGATTTCTCTGGAAGTGAAGGCTTCAGCCTCACATTAAGGTTTTTCTGCTGCTTGAACCTTTTTGGTGGGACTGAAGTCTCCACTTCCGGGCGAAACAGTACATCCGGCGTTTTCCGAAAGACTCAATAGGTATTCTCTGTGGTAGAGCGTGGCATCGGGATGACCCGAGCCACGGGAGGGGTGCGTGTCCGAAGGTCAGACTTTCCCCAACGCTTTGAGTTTTTTGTACCAAGAGCTGTGGAGGTGTTTTACCTCATCCTCCTCTTTGTATCCGTCGATCATGCTTCTCAGCGAGCCTTTGATGGCGAAGATCGACATGTAGAGGTGGGTAACAAACAGCGCCACAATCCCCCAGGCCAGTACGTTGTGAATGATCGCTGCCATACGGAGTAAATCGATCTGCGAGAGCCCGAAGGCGCTCGCAATCCCGAAATCAAACTCCTGAAAATACATGGCAGCACCGGTGAGGATCATGACGATCCCCCCGAGAGTAGCGATCCAGAACCACAGTTTTTGACCGGCATTGAATTTACCGGCGGGGATTTCCCGTTTTTTCTTCGACAGGTACCCTCCGGCGATAAAAAACCACTTGATGTCATCCCAGGTCGGCAGCATGCTGACGAACCAGAAGAGGAACATTGGCACCACTGAGATCGCAAAAAGCACGGTCGCAATGTCGTGCACATAACGGGCACTTCGGATCAGGGATCCACCCCCGAGCTCTTCTCCATAGAGGATCATTAACCCGGTGGGGATCAGCAGGACAAAGGCCAGCGCGGCCAGCCAGTGAACCGTCCGCTTGAACAGCGAAAAGACATAAATCTTTTTGCCGTCATGGTCAAACTTTTTCGGTCCGATAATCAGGTAATGGAGCAGGAAGACCAGCAGCGTGATCCCCACGACCCATCCCATGATATGACCAAAAGTGTGCTGCCCCTGCAGCTCGACAAACTGCGACCCGAGTTTGCGGGATCCGGCTTTGCCGTAGGTGAGGATGTTGTTCAGGCGTGCATCTCCCCAGATCGACCCCCCGCTACCAAAAGCAGCGAGGGGGAACAGGGGTAAAAATGTCAGGATGCGTGGGAGCTTTCGCATGGTTCCCCCTTTCGAGTTATTTTTGTAACCTGATTCCTGCAATGAGGAGCTTGCCAGGTGCGTCGGTGCTCGGTATGCAAGGGTGTTGGAGCAAAGCGCAGGCGCACCCGAAGGTGCGTTGAGCAGTTGCTTCGATCGCCCGTGCTGCCGATGACCGATGCAGATGGCGTGCTGAGAATTGCGGGAATCAGGTGTATGCCTTATCCCATCCGTATGGGGCAGTTTGGACACCTTTGCCGCGAGAAGCGACCCGTTCACGATAGATCTTGGAGACCTCCTGCTCATCACCGACGATCAGAGCACTCGTCGAGCACATGGCCGCACATGCCGGGACTTTGCCCTCGGCGATGCGGTTCTGGCCGTAAAGTTCGCGTTCCTTATCGGAGTTGGTCTCCTCGGGTCCTCCGGCGCACATGGTACATTTGTCCATGACCCCCTTGGTGCCAAACGCACCGTCACGCGGGAACTGAGGTGCCCCGAACGGACAGGCGTAGAGGCAGTAGCCACAGCCGATGCAGGTGTCTTTGTCGTGCAGGACGATCCCGTCTTCGCGGATGTAGAAACAATCCACCGGACACACTTGCTCGCAGGGGGCATCGGTACAGTGCATACACGCCACCGAGACCGAAAACTCTTTCCCTTCGATCCCTTCATCGAGGGTAACCACCTTGCGGCGGCTGATCCCAACTGGGAGGTCGTGGGCTTCGGCGCAGGCGATGGTGCATCCGTTGCACTCGATGCAGCGCTCTTCGTCACAATAAAATTTCATACGTGCGTATTCACTCATCTCACACCTCCTTCGCTTTTTCGATGCGGCAGAGGCCGCCTTTGGTTTCGGGGATCTGCGTGATGATGTCGTACCCGTAGTTGGTGACAGTGTTCGCACTCTCTCCTACCGCATATGGCCGGGTACCCTCAGGATACTTGTCAGAGAGGTCCTCTCCCTGGAAGTGCCCGGCGAAGTGCATCGGCAGGAAGATACGGTCTTCTGCGACACTGTATGAGAAGTGCGCTTTGACCTTGATCTTCGTTCCGTCCGGTGAGTGGATCCAGATCATATCGCCGTCCCGGATGCCGAGATTGGCCGCGAGATTTGGATTGATGTCGGCGAACATCTCAGGGCTAAGAGCCGCGAGGTATTTGCTCGCCCGTGTTTCGACTCCGGCTCCGTTCATGTTGACCAGACGTCCGGTAATGAGGTTGATCGGGAACTCTTTCGACCAATCTTTTTCGCCCTGCTTGGATGCATACTGGGTATCGACCCGGTAGTGGTTGGGCTTGTCTTTGTAGGTCGGGTACTCTTTGACCAGATCGGGACGCGGAGAGTGGATGGGTTCTCGATGCATCGGGATCGGATCGGGGAACGTCCAGACTTTGGCACGGGCTTTGGCGTTGCCGTAGGGGGCGATGCCTGCTTCCATACACTTCTGGGCGATGATCCCGCTGATGTCGACTTTCCAGTTTTTGCCGATCCGCTTCTTCTCATCTTCGGTCAGAGTGATACCGAGAACCGATTCGATGTTTTTCGCAGTGATCTCCGGATAGCCACCGGGTACTTTGGAATCAGCCGGAGCGGAAGTCTCTCCCGCGAGGAGGTTAACCCCATCGTGCTCGAGTCCGAAGCGGTTGCGGAAGCCCATACCCCCTTCGGCAACCGGACGGTGAATGTCATACAGCACCGGGCTGCCGCTGTGGGTCTCTGTCCAGACCGGCCAGGGCAATCCATAATACTCACCCTTCATCGGCCCGATACCCCGCAGGCTCACTTCGTCAAAGAGATGCCAGTTCTCCTGATGCTTCTTGAGCCGCTCAGCCGTCCATCCGGTCAGACCGATGGTCTTGATGATGCGGGCGATCTCATTGGTCGCGTCTTCGGGCCACTTGAATGTCTTTTTGACCTGCTTGAGCTCGGAGGTTTTGGGATCGACTTTGAGGAGCATACCGCGGGTCAATTCGTCGTAGAACCCAAGCCGCTTGGCCATCTCAAACATGATGTCGTGGTCGGTCTTGCTCTCGTACATTGGCTCGACGACTTTGCTGCGCCATTGGGCAGAGCGGTTGGTCGCGGTGACCGATCCACTGGTCTCAAACTGTGTGGCAGCCGGGAGGATGTAGACCCCGTCTTTTTTGTCGGTCAGAACGGCTGCTTCGTTGACGAATGGGTCAGCGAGGACGATGAGCTCGAGGTTGTCCAGTGCTTCCTTGACTTTGGCTGTCTGGGCAATAGAAGTGATCCCGTTACCCATGACGAAGAGGGCTTTGAGGTTGGTTCCTCCGTTGTGGATCGCATCTTCTCCGGCTTTGCCTGCCAGCACTCCGGCATACCAGCGTGCGAGGGTGAACCCTTTGGTGTTCATCCATTTCTTCTCTTTGAACCGTTTGGTGAGCCAGTCGTAATCAACTCCCCAACTCTTGGCAAAGTATTTCCATGAGCCGTCACTCAGACCGTAATAGCCCGGCAGGGTGTGGGAGAGGCAGCACATATCGGTCGCGCCTTGGACGTTGTCGTGTCCGCGGAGGATGTTGGTGCCGCCCCCCTCTTCACCCATGTTCCCCAGAGCCAGTTGCAGGATCGGAGCCATGCGGGTGTTGGATGAGCCGATGCTGTGCTGGGTCAATCCCATTGCCCATACGAGGGTACCGGGAGTCGATTTGGCATATACGGTGGCAATCTGGATGATCTTATCCGCCGGGACGCCTGTGACTTCGGCCGTTTTTTCCGGTGTCCATTTCTTGGCCTCTTTCATGACGTCTTCCATGCCATAGACACGGTTTTTGACGAAGTCTTTTTTGTACCAGCCGTTTTTGAAGATCAGGTGGAGCATCCCGTACATAAACGGTATGTCGGTTCCCGGTCGGATTTGGGCATAGTAGTCCGCTTTGGCAGCGGTTTTGGTAAAGCGTGGATCGACCACGATGATTTGCGCATTGTTGCGCTCCTTGGCTTTGAGGAAGTGACCAAACCCTACCGGGTGGTTCACGGCCGGATTCGCCCCGAAAATAATAATAGCTTTTGCGTTTTGGATATCACCTAAGTGATTGGTCATAGCGCCATAACCCCATGTATTCGCCACACCGGCGACTGTTGCACTATGTCAAATCCGAGCTTGGTGATCGATGTTGTTCGTCCCGTACATGGCGGCGAATTTTCGGAAATAATACGCCTGTTCGGTACTCATCTTGGCCGATCCGAGGAAAATGGTCGACTCGGGACTCTCGCCGCGCAGGTTTTTGAGTTTGGAGGCGATTTCGTCAAGAGCAGTATCCCAACTGATACGTTTCCATGCGCCGTTGACTTTTTTCATCGGATATTTCAGCCGGACGTTTGATCGCACCATGTCGATCATATCGGCACCTTTGGAACAGTGTCCTCCGTGGCTGATCGGGTGATCCTGGGCGACTTCCTGTCGCACCCATACGCCGTTTTGGACTTCCGCTATGATCCCGCATCCAACTGAACAGGACGTACATACCGTCTTGATCTTCTTGGATCCAGGAAAGGGATCTTTGACCTCTTCTTCCGTAGCCGCTCGCGTCGCTCCTGCGCTGGCAAATGCACTCGTCGCCCCGAAGGCTCCGGCGACTGCTGCCATTTTCAAAAACGATCGACGACCGACCTGGGTGGAGAGGGCATCGTGTGTGTTACGTTGCATACTCACAACCTCCTGATTGTTTGTCGTGTGTTAACGGGCGGCGCGGTAGTACGCTTCCCAAGCTCTTGTCTTTTTGTAGGTGATCTCTTTTTTGGGTGAGTGACCTACGACGACACCGTTGGATGCATTGGGCGGGGATGATTTGGCGACGGCGGCGACGGTGGTAGCTGCGGCTGCGGCACCTCCGACGGCCAGTGTCTTCAAAAACCCGCGTCGTTGTTCTTGCATCGTGACCTCCTTGTTGTGATAGGTTTGACCCTGCGCAGTCTGGATGCTATTGATATGTCGGTTGTTGTTCCCGTCAGGAGCAGGGACTTCAGTCCCGTTGTGCAGGGATCAAGCCCTGCCTCCAGAGCCGGAAAATTTCCACCGGGTCAACAGTACTTCCAAACCCCAAAGGGTCATCTCAGGTAACGCGCCATTCCCTGAAATGACCCTTCGATCAGTCGATCTGTTCGAGACCGGCTTCGTCCTCGAAGGTGGAGACGTCGATTTCGCAGCTCTGGCTGAGTGATTCAGCTGCTTTGGCGGCACGGTTGGCGGCACGGCGTTTGGCCTCTTCGTCCGCGATGAAGAGCTGCTCCCCTTTGGGGGTGACGACATGCCCCTCTTTGGGGGCGGGGACATCAAAATAGAGCCGCTCAAACGTCATAAACGCCCGCAGCACCACGGCAAGAGAGCGGTAGGCGACGGCCGCTTCGTGCTCATAGAGCCGCTCAGTAAAGACATCGATGAAGGGGTTGATGATGTCATCAAACAAGCACGTGTGCAGGGAGACATAGCTCTCCCCACCGTCCATAATCAGTTCGATCAACTCGTGCATGAAGGTCATCAGAAACCCGATGCTGTCTTCGGGCTCTTTGTACTCTTCCTCATTGCGTCGGATGCGGGTTTTGGCAAGGAAGTTGCGCACTTCGACCGTTTTCATACCGCTTTCGAATCCTTCGAGATAGTAGGAGGCGGTGGTACGTACGGTGGGACCAGTCGGAACATGGAAGATCGCATCATACTCCTGTATGAGTCCTTCCTCACCCTCTGCATCGATAAAGTCCCGCAATGAACGCAATGCATCGGCCGAGCGATTATCAAGGGGATTGTCGATCAGGACATCGAGGGCTTCCCGGACGCCGTCGTAGCGGTCGGATCGTGTGGTAAAGACGAGCATTTTGCTGAAGAGACCATAATAAAGAGATCGGGCTGGGTTGAGGGTGGACTTATCCATGGGAATTTCCTGTGGTTTGGGTGTTGAGGTGGTCGCGGAGCATGAGCTTAGGCTTGCACTCGGGACAGCAGTAGAGGGTGCGGATACGTGTGGCATCATCACCGAAGCGGGGTGCCATCATGTTGGCGATCTT
>JALVWV010000309.1 GCA_027023145.1 Campylobacteraceae bacterium
CCCTACAGTGGCACGGACTGTTTCACGACGCAAACATACAAGGTTCAAGATATCATTATATTCTTTTTGAGAAGATTCGATTCGGATAGAATCTATGTGTCCCACAGCACTGCATTGGTACGTTACGTTGGTGTCTCCTGCTGCCTCAACCGTCTTTTTGATGACTGCTTCTTGTACGAAATTGTCCGTCGTACTGATGTTGCGATCATAATGGTAGGTGAGATTCCCCTCTTTTTCAACAACCGTTATCCTCTCTGGCTCGACCATATAGTCGATACTCTCATCTGACTTATCTGCATTGGTTATGACCGTGAGTTTGTCACCGTGTCTTACTGTATATTTCACCTCCTGCTGATATGCCTCATCGGTGAAACTGCTCTCCCCTTCGGGTTTTTCAGCCCGATACCATCGGTAGACAAACGATCCCGATTTTGAAGGAAAAAGGTAACGAGACACATCATAATTTGCCCCAAGAGAATTGGTATCCGTTTCACACCCCAGAAGCACGAGACTCGCTACAGCAGCCATAAACACTGTCCCCATTTTACGTCGTCTCATTGTTGTCTCCAGCATCAAAAATCCCCATCTTCTACCCTACGGGTCTCTTCCGTATTTTTCTCCATATCTTTGATCCATATTGTACCATCTTTGAGCTCATTTTCACCGATGAGGACGGCATAGCGGGCATGGGCTTTGTCCGCCCCTTTCATGTGACTTTTGAATCCTTTGGATGCATACTCGATGGTCACTGTGTCACTGAGGCGTTTGCGGGCGGCGAGACGGAGGATGGAGGAGAGGGCTTCGGGGGTCATGGCACCCATGTAGTACCCCTCACGCGGCGCCTTGGGCATCTGCACCAGCTCCATGATCCGCTCGATCCCAAGCGCAAATCCGATGGCGGGTGTCGGTTTGCCATCGAGGAACTCCACGAGCCGGTCGTACCGCCCCCCACCAGCAATGGCCGACTGTGCTCCGATGGCATCACTGACAAACTCAAAGGCTGTTTTGGAGTAGTAGTCCAGCCCCCGGACAAGGTTGCTGTCCACCTCGTAGGCGATCCCGGCCTCATCAAGGAGGCGCTGAAGCGTCTCAAAATCACTCTGACAACTCTCGCAGAGATTTTCGGTGATCCGAGGTGCAGCACTCAGGTGGTGCTGGCAACTTTCGTTCTTGCAGTCGAGGGTACGGATGGGGTTGGTGGTGATGCGGCGGTTGCAATCTTCACACAAATGCCCCTTGACCCCTTCGAGAAAGCCCACAAGTTGGGTACGATAGTCGGGCATACATGTCGGACACCCAAGTGAATTGATCTGAAGCGTATAGCCGATTCCCAGTGCATCGAAGATTTGAGTGAGCATCTGGATAAGGGTGAAATCCTCATAGACGCTCTCCTCACCGAAGCTCTCACATCCGAACTGATGAAACTGACGCAGTCGCCCCTTTTGAGGTCGCTCATAGCGGAACATCGGGCCGTAGTAGAAGAATTTGTGCTTCCCCTGTTGTCGGTCGAGCTTGGCCGAGATAAAGGCACGCACCACTCCAGCCGTCCCTTCAGGGCGCATACACACGTCGTTGCCCCCTTTGTCCTCAAACTGATACATCTCTTTGCCCACAATATCCGAACTCTCTCCCACCGAACGCTTAAACAACGCCGTCTCCTCAAGGATCGGCGTCTCGATGTAGCGGTACCCATACCGCCGGGCGATCTGACTGGATGTAGCTACAATATACTCAAATCGACGCGCTTCCTCAAACGTGAGGTCTTTCATGCCGCGAAGGGGGTTGATCATGGGGAGTTCCTTGTCTGAATGATTGTGGCATTATAGCTTGAGTTTCGTTACAGAAGGGAGGGGAGACAGGGGATAGGGCTTTATAGCCTCACCAGTTCATTGCTATCTTTTTTATGCATCGATTGATGCTTATTGCCTCTTGGCAACCTCGACACGATTGCGCCCTTTCTCTTTGGCTCGGTAGAGTGCCTGATCGGCGTGCTCAAATAAGCGGGGGGCTTCTTTGCATTCTGCCTCCATTCCAGCCACACCAAAACTGCACGTTATGTGTTGGCTAATCCCAAAATCATGATTGGAGACAATGGCTCGGAGGTTGTCGGCGATTTTGACGGTATTTGCAATCGAAGTCTCTGGTAACAGGAGGACAAACTCTTCCCCGCCCCACCGAAAAAAGGAATCGGTCGCTCGGATATTGCTTGAGATAAGGTCTGCAAACTGCTTCAACACTCTGTCTCCGACGGTATGACCATGGCGATCGTTAATCTCCTTGAAGTGATCCAAATCCAAAAGGATAATGCTCAGGTCACTCCGGTCGATTCTGCATCGCTCCACCGCCTCATCAAACACAAGATTAAACCGGGTACGATTGGGTATCTGGGTCAATGAATCGGTGTAGGCATCATGCTTATAACGACGTTTTTCCTCCATGATGGAGGTGATTTCTGAAAACGTAATAATTCGGTTATTGTTGTCCGTTTTTTCGGAAATAGACGTTAGGAAAAATTGAGGCTCAGTTGAGTGTGCGCCCCGTATTGAGATGATACGTTTGTCGACGTCGGGTTCGAGCATCTTCTCTACCCAGCGATGAGCATCGGCTCCTTCATCGAGATAAAAGCATCCCTCTTTTTTCTCAAACAGTGCGCTCAGGGAGCCATGCTCTTCCAAAAAGCTTGCAAGTGAGGGGTGACCCAAAAACGTAAGCAATTTTCGATTGAAAAATATCGGAGAAGCCTTTTCATCATAGACCGCGAGCATGCTGTTCTGCATCTGGGCAATATCCTCCAGGATCCTTTCGTGCAATTCGCTCTCCCTTTTGGCTTTGAGCTTTTGGATGATTTCCTGGATTTTTTTCTCCAGGAGTCCTAGGTCGACTGGCTTGAGGATATAGCCATCTGTCTGCATTTCGATCGCTTCGAGAAAATAGCCATTCTCATCATGGGCAGTGGTGAAGACAATGGATTGCTCAGGCGAAAGCTTCTTGATCGCTTTGGCCATCTCGATACCGTTCATTTTTGGCATGCGGATATCGCTGATGACGATATCGGGAGCGTACTGTCGATAATGCGCCAATCCCTCTTCTCCATTTTCTGCACCAATCACGGTGTAGCCAAAATGCTGCAAAAAACGTGTCAGTTCGATCCGTACCTGCGCTTCATCTTCAACCAATAGTATCGTAATATTCATACAATCATACTCCCAATTCTTCCCAATAGATCTCAAAGGACACGCCCCCATCCTTCAGATTTTGGGCGGTCAATCTCCCCCCCATCTTCTCCTCGATAATCACTTTGGATATGTACAGTCCAATCCCCGTCCCTTCTCCTTGGTCTTTGGTGGTGTAATAGGGCTCAAAAATCCTACCCAGCACCTCCTCAGGGATCTTCTCTCCATTATTGGTGATTGTAATGCGTCCTTTTTCAAGGAAAATATCAATACGAGGGTTCTCCACTTTGTCGTGCTGCAGCACATAATCTGCATTGCTGAGAATATTGAGGATCACCTGCTGAAATTCGCTGCGAAAACCATACAGCATAAAATCATCACCATCTATCTTCAAAGCAATTTTATGTTTTTGAAATAAAGCATCTTCGATTGCAATCGTCTCATCGATCGCTTTTCGCACACTAAAATTCTCTTTGGTCTTGTTGACCTTGAAGAAATTTTTAAAATCATCAATGGTTTTGCTCATAAAAGCAATGGTCTCTTTGTTTTTCTCTACAAAGTGATCCAGAAAAGACTCATTCACCTTCCCATCTCTAAAATCGTATTTCAGGTTTTGGATACTCAAACTCAGGGCATTTAGGGGCTGGCGCCATTGGTGGGCAATCGCACCGATCATCTCCCCCATGGCCGCAAGCTTGGCCTGCTCTTGCAACACCTGCTGCTGCTTGAGGTTCTCTTCAGTTTTCAGCTTGACGGCACGCTCCAACTGCTTATTGGCTTTCCCCAAGACATACTGATGATAAAAAATAAGCAACAAAACCACCAACAATACACCCAAAGCATACAGGAGATACGTGTAGTCAAACGATTGCGGAATCTGACGACCGACCCACCGATCATAAATCAACTTATGGCGCGATTCGGGGATCGTGGCCAGCGCCTTGTCGAGGATGGACAAAAGCAGAGGATCGTCATTGCGTACGGCAATAGAGAGGCGAAGGCGCATATCGGTATATCCAGCAATCCCAATCGTTTCGAGATGATATTTGCTGATGTAAAACGAGGCAACAGGCAGGGTTGAGATGGTTGCATATGCTCTACCATCTGCAACCATCTCAAACGTCTCAAGTACATCGTCAGCTCTGACAATGTTGACAGCAGGATAGAGTTTTTGGAGCTGCGTGATCAACGCTGAGCCTTTTTTGCGCGCAATGGGTTTGTCGATGATATCCATAAGCCCGCTGACAAATCCAAGGTTTTCTTTGGTAATGATCGCCAGCTTGTAATCAAGATAGGGGTAAGTAAACCGGGCGTACGCTTCCCGCTTTTTTGTTTTGGCTGCGGCGGGGAGGATGTCGCATTTGTGCTCTTTCAGGAAACGTTGCGATTGGCTCCAGTTTTTTGTGGGGATGCCTTGAAACGTAATATTGAGTTCCTCCCCGATGACTTTCATGGTATCAGTGGTGATGCCTTTGGTGATAAAGCCATTGGTAGTGTCGGCAAACTCGATCGGCTCCCAGTCCGGATCGATGCACATCTTGACCACTCTTTTTGTGCGGAGGTAAGCTTCCTCTTCCTTTGTTAGAGTACCCGTTACAGGAATCTTGAGCTCTTTGTTTCCGATCCATTTTGTCTTGATTGCGTTTAATTCACGATTGCTGACCGTGTACATTGCTTTTTGGAGGATATCACGAAGCAGGGCATTCTTGGGTGAAGTTGCCATGTTCAAGTCCAGCGACAAACGCCGATCTTTAATCAAGATTCCATACGCAAGATAGAGCTGGCTGTCTTTCATGACATATTGCATGATGCCGCTACTGCCTACCGTGGCATCGCTGCGACCGTTTTTGACCGACTCGATGCAGCTACGGGCATCTTTTTCGAGACGCAGTATGATTCCCGGATGGTACGCCTCCAGAAAATGTTGCATAAAATAGTCTTTGACGACGGAGACAGTTTTCCCTTCGAGATCCCGTAGCGTCTGCACGGTCGCATCATTGGTAAAGATCGCTTTTTTTGTCCCCGCATACGGTTGGGTGAAATTGAGATGCTTCTCTCTCTCGGGTGTGCGCATGATGTTGAGCATCACGTCGATTTTGTTGTGGTAAGCCATCTCCATAAATTCAGCCCATGTATGCCCTGAGACGTATCGAACCTTGATACCAAGCTTATGCGCCAGAAGGTTGAGATAATCGATGGAGAAGCCTTGGGGCTTGCCGTCTTTGATGAAGTTGTACGGAGGGTAATCAGCTTCGTTGTGCGCGGTGATCACCGGATGAGCTTTTAAAAAATCCCTCTCTTCCTGCGTCAAATGGATACCTGATTGTTTAGAGGGGGACGCGGATAAGAAAGTCAAGAAGAAGATAAAAAAACCCATATACTTTAGAAAAATCTTCATCAAGTTATGTCCTTACATATATTATAATACTTTTCGTATTGTAGTCAATCTTCCTGTTTCTATGCTTATAGCTCACTATTTCTTATTATTCCTCAGATTCGATGCTCAGTGGGGCGAGGTGCTTTTTTATCAAAGTAACACAGGGCTCCTTCCCATTACAATCCTAAATAACTACTAATACTCGCAAAAATTGCTTCAGGTTTCTTCGTCGCATCGACCACGAGAAAAGGGATGTTGAGGACATTCAGTGCATCGAGCATGTGTTGTTGGACTTCCATGAGGTAGGTCAGTCCGCGCTCTTCGATGCCGTCGGTCTTTTTGTCGGCCATGCGGGAACGGAGGGTGGGGAAGTCGGTTTGGAAGAAAATGATCTCATCCGGCCAGTCGCCGCGCAGGGCGTATTGGTTGAGGGCGATGAGCTCTTCGAGGGTGGTATCGCCCGATGCCATCGCGTAGCCGATCCCGGAGAGGAAGCCACGATCGGAGATCACCAGGCCGTCACGGTTGGGGGCGATGACAGTAT
>JALVWV010000310.1:0-1876 GCA_027023145.1 Campylobacteraceae bacterium
TTTCGATCCGGATCAGGGATTCGGGCATGATCTCATCGAAGATCGCCTCCTTTTTATTGATCAAAAACGATCCCGTATCAATCCGAGCCGAGATCGAACCATGATGCACCCCGAAAAAGTTCTTGCGGAACATCGAAAGCGAGACGTGTTGAATCGCTTCGATCAAATGCTGATCAGCCATCGTTGTCCTTTTGATCGATTTTTGGTATTATACCATCAAAAAAGAGTCCCAAGATGAATGCTCCCCACCTCCCGGTTTTGCTTGAAGAAGTCCTGCACTCCTTTGAATCCCTTGATCATGGGACGTTTGTCGATGGTACCCTGGGCTACGCTGGCCACAGCCATGCGCTGCTCGAGCAGCACCCCCACCTCCACCTCATCGGGATCGATCGGGACGAGGAGGCGTTGGACTTCTCCCGGAAGCGTCTGGCTGCGTTTGAGGATCGGGTGACCCTGATCCGGGGTGATTTTGCCTCGGTGGTCGCCGGGATGGAACCGGATACGTTCGTCGGTCTGCTGGCCGATTTCGGTGTCTCATCCCTGCAGCTCGACAAGCGGGATCGGGGGTTTAGTTTCGAAAGTGAGACACTGGACATGCGGATGGACACCCGCTCAGCGCTGACGGCTCATACCGTCGTCAACACCTACTCGCAGGCGGAGCTCACCCGTATTTTTGCTGACTACGGTGAGATCCGGCAGGCCGCCCGGCTGGCTGATGCGCTGATCGCCGAGCGCACCCGCCACCCCATCGACACCGCCCGTCAGCTCAGCACTCTGGCCAAAAAAGTCCTGCCCACCAAAGGGAAAATCCATCCCGCCACCCTGATGTTTCAAGCCATTCGCATCGAAGTCAACGATGAACTCGGTCAGATCGATGCCCTCCTCGATGCCCTCGAGGCGATGCGACCAAGTGGAGCCATCATCTCTCTGATCACCTTTCACTCCCTCGAAGATCGCCGGGTCAAACAGCGCTTCCGCCAATGGGCACACTCGTGCATCTGTGACCCCCATGCCCTGCGTTGTACTTGCGGCAACACCCACAGTTTGGGTACAATATCGACTCGCAAACCTGTAGTGGCGCGTCCGGAAGAACTTCAGAACAATCCACGAAGCCGCAGTGCCAAACTGCGCACCTTTGTATTCAAGGAGTCCCATGCCCAAACGTAAAGAACACGGCATTACTTTTGGTGCACTCTCCATCACCTTGATCGCTATGGCTATTCTTCTAGTGCTGGCATTGGTCAAAATCTATTTGAGCAACCAAATCTACTACAAAAGCCGCCACATTCACGCACTCGAACAAGAGGTCGCCGCACTCAAAGAAGAAAAAACGCTCCTGAAAATGCGTGTCGAAAAACTCCAGTACAAAAGCCAAATTGCCGACACGATCTTTACCCTCGATGAAACCCTACCCCCAAAGGATACACCCCAATGATCCGAACATTTCTCCGTTTTGCTATCGAACGTCCCGTTCTCAACCATATTTTCTTTGTCCTGCTGCTGCTCATGGCGCTCTTTGCGTATCAGAGCATCCCCAAAGAGATCTTCCCTCCCGCCGAACTGGACAAAATCTTTGTCCGGGGCGGTTACCCCGGTGCCAGTGCCGATGTCCTCGACAAGATGGCCGTCCGCTCCCTCGAAGACGGTCTCAAAGCAGTGGACAATCTCGACAATCTCCGCAGTACGATCCAGAACGGCAGTTTCAGCATCGTTGCTGACATCAAACCCGGCAGCGATAACCAGCTGGTGCTGAGTGATGTCAAAGATGTCGTCAGCACCGTCCGGCGCGACCTTCCCGCCGATATGAACGATCCCGTCGCCAAGATTGCCATCTACAAATTCCCCCTCCTCCTCATTGCTATCTCCGGCAACCAGC
>JALVWV010000310.1:1886-6084 GCA_027023145.1 Campylobacteraceae bacterium
ACTGAGCAAAATCAAAGCCCTCGATGCTATTGATATCCGTGGAGATGCCGACGAAGAGGTGCGTATCCTCATCGACGAACAGAAGCTCGAAGCCTACCAAATCCCCAAGCTCCTGTTTTACAAAGCTGTCAGTGAACTCAGCTCCATCTACCCCGCCGGAACCTTCAAACAGAATGGTAATCTCATCTATCTCTCTACCGTCAACGGAGCCAAAAATGCCAAAACGCTGGCCGACACCCAACTCACTATCGGAGGAAAACATATCCGACTCGGAGATGTCGCCCAGGTCAAATACGGCCTCAGCACCCCTACTGAGCTCTCCCATTTCAACGGCAAGGCCAATATCTCACTCAACATCACTAAAACCGTCAAAGGGAATGCCATTCAGCTGAGCAAAGATATCCGCAAGACCCTGAAAAACTTTGAAAAAAAATACCCGGATCTCCAATTCCAGGTCTACATCGATACCTCCGTCTGGATCCGCAACCGAATCAACCTCGTCACGACCAATATTTTCTTCGG
The DNA here is from genome assembly GCA_027023145.1 of Campylobacteraceae bacterium. Lineage (GTDB taxonomy): Bacteria > Campylobacterota > Campylobacteria > Campylobacterales > Sulfurovaceae > S017-3. Next base: position 2,409 of record JALVWV010000310.1, read on the forward strand.
CCTCCTTCTCGTCTTTGGTGCCATGTTTTTGAGCATGAACTGGCGGATCGCTACCGTGGTAGGATTGGGGATTCCGACAAGTTTCTTCATCGCGTTGATCGCGGCCGAATACTTCGGCTACAGCATGAACCTTCTGACGATGCTCGGAGCGCTGGTGGCACTGGGGATGATCGTCGACGAAGCGATTGTCGTCGCCGAAAACATTTACCGCCACATGGAGATGGGCAAGCCTCCCAAAGAAGCCGCCATCGAAGGAGCCGCCGAGATGTTCCCGGCCGTTCTCACGGCTACGTCGACGACGGTGTTTGCGTTTCTGCCCCTCCTGATCATGAGCGGACAGATGGGAATGTTTGTCAAAGTCCTCCCGGTCATGATCTCCATCCTGCTGCTGAGTTCACTCTTTGAAGCGTTTTACTTCCTCCCCCTCCATTCCAAAGAACTCTTCACCCTCGGCAAACGGATCGATCACCATGAGCCCAGCCGCCTCTGGGACGGCTTGGCCAATGTGTACGGCAAAATCCTCAGTGGCCTGCTGCGGTTTAAACACCTCTCCCTTCTGCTGCTGCTGGGCGGGATCATCGCCGGGACAATCGCCATGGCCAAGATCACCAAATTTGAGCTCATGCCCTCCTTCGACGGCAGCCAGATCTACTTCAGCGGCAACGTCGATACCGACAGCCGTCTGCGTGACACGGAACAAGCCGTTACACAAATCGAACACCTTCTGGCCAAAGCCGTCAACGCCCAAAACGTCTCTTCCATCACTTCCATCATCGGCATGAAGTTCAATCCCGACCAGTCTACCGATGTGGGAGAGCATCTTTTCCAGCTTTTTATCAATCTGCATGAGCGCAAACCGGAGAACTTCTTCGACCGTTACATCAATCCCTACCTTTCACTGGAGTACGATAGCAGCGACATGCTCCGCAGCGAAGATGCCCACCGCATTCAGAAACGCCTGAGTCAAACTCTCCTCCCCAAGCTCCGTGCCATGAAAGCCGCTGATGGCACCCCCCTCTTCCATGAATTAAACATCTTCGTCCCTCAGGCAGGCATCGTCAAAAACGACATCGAAATCGGTCTCAGCGGGGCGGGAGATGCCAAACTGTTTGGGGCCCTTTCCCGCTTGAAAAAAGCCATTGAGGATATTAATGGCACTCAGCACGTCGAGTCCAATGCCAAGGAGGGACCACAGGAGTTGAAGTTTCGGATCAACGACTACGGTCAGCGTTTGGGCTTCACCGAAGGCAATCTCATCAACATTCTACGTGGGATGTTCCTCGAAGCCGAATACGGCAAGATGTTTGACCAGAAGGGGCTCATCCGACTCCGCTTGAAAAACCCGGATAAGAAACACAATTACGACATCGCCGCCCTCCGCCTCCGCACACCCGACGGTCGTCAGGTCGTCTCCCTCGGAGAGATCGCGGACTTTGTCTACAAAAAAAGTATGCTCCACGTCTACAAGGAAAACGGCGAGCGGGTCTGGTCGGTCTCAGCCAGCGTGGACAAAGAGGTTATTCTCCCCACCGAAGTGATGAAAAAAATCACCCCCTTGCTCGAGCAGTTCCGACATGAAGGGATCGACGTCATCATCAAGGGAGAGCAAAAAGCCAACATGCAGCTTAAGACCGAAATGTCCCGCGCCGCCATCATCGCTGTTTTCCTGATTTTTATTTCCCTAGTGTGGATGTTCAACTCCTTCGTCCTGCCCCTCATCGTCCTCTCCACGATCCCCCTCTCTGTAGTGGGAGCACTCGTGGGTACCAAACTGTTTGGTCTCAATATGACAATGATCGGTGCCATGGGGATGATCGGTCTGGCCGGGGTCGTCGTCAACGACGGCCTCATTATGATCGACTTCATCCGCCATGCCAAAGGCTACTACGAGATGGTCGAAGGCGCCAAGATCCGCCTCCGTCCCATCATCCTCACCTCTGTCACTACAGTATTGGGGCTCTCCACGATCATATTTTTCGCCAGTGGTCAAGCCCTCATCGTCCAACCCATGGCGATTGCTTTGGGGTTTGGTGTCGCATGGGCCACGGTGCTGAATTTGATCTATGTTCCTCTCCTCTATGCTGTGCTGTATCGTGTCAAGAAGGAGGGATAATATAGCGCGGGTTATACAGCGTAATACGTCGCTTTTGGGTGATAAACGACCAGTGCACTCGTGGTTTGCTCCGGGTGCATTTGGTATGTCTCACTCAATTCAATCCCGTACGCTTCGGGTTTGAGGAGGTCAAACAGGAGACGATTCTGTTCGAGATCAGGGCACGCCGGGTAGCCGAAGCTGTAACGAGCACCCGGATAGCGGCGCATCCGTACATCCCGAAGGGTCGCCCCTTCATCCTCAGCTAAAATCCCCAAATCCATCCGGATCTGCTTGTGCGCCACTTCGGCCAGCGCTTCGGCCAACTCCACCGAGAGACCGTGCACCATCGAGTACTCAAGGTATTCGCCCCGGTCGTACAGCTCTTTTTCGTAGGCGGAGAATTTTGGACCGGCACTCACGCAGGTCATTGCCAGTACATCGTGCCGATCATGGGCAAAAAAATCGCTCAGTGCCCGGTGCGGCTTGCGTCGCTGACGGGGGAAGTGAAAGCGTCCTATTGCCTGATCCTCCACCGCCTCAAACGGCTCTCTGTTGGCATTGGCATCGATATTCCACCCCTCTTCGGGGTCGAAGATCAACAGATCCTGATCGTCGCTGCGCACCGGGTAGTATCCGTAGAGGATCACAGGCTCCAGCAGCCCTTCGTCGATGATCTGCCTTTTGAGACGTTCATAAGCCGGATAGACTTTGGTCTCGAGGAGCTGAGCATAGGCCTCTTTGGTCATCCCTTTGGATTTATAGCCCCAGTGCATTTTGATGACACTCTTCTGGTTGACCCATCTGAATACGGTTTCCAAATCGAGCTGCTCTCCGGTCATCACACGACGTCCCCAGAAAGGAGGGGTCGGTACCGCAACACGCTCCGGCATGGACAGCTCTTCAAAGGGAGGGATGATCACCTCTTTTTTCTCTTTGGGGCGGGCGACTTCCTTGCCGTCACTGCCGAGGTTGGTATCAAGCGGTTGGCTCTTGTCCTTCTCCCACGCTTCGATCCGGCTCATGGCGATCACCCCGTCGAAGGCATCCCGACAGTAGAAAATCGGCCCGTCATAAATGGGGCGACAAAATTCGTCGACAAAGCCTTTGGTCAACGCCGCACCGCCGAGGAGCACTGGCGTGGTAATCCCCTGTGCCGCCATCGCCTCAAGGTTGTCCCGCATCACGGCGGTGGACTTGACCAGCAGACCGCTCATGCCGATCGCTTGAATGCTCTGATTTTGTGCGACTTTGAGGTAGTCATCGAGATCGCATTTGATCCCGATATTGACCACTTTGAAGCCATTGTTGGAGAGAATAATATCGACGAGGTTTTTCCCTACATCATGCACATCCCCCTTGACCGTACCGATCACAAGGGTAGTGTCAGTTGCCTTCTCTTGTTTAGTGAGGTAGGGGTTGAGGTAGTCCACGGTCGTCTTCATCGTCTCCGCCGATTGGAGGACAAACGGCAGCTGCATCTGTCCCGAGCCAAACAGCTCCCCGATCACTTTCATCGCGTCGATAAGAATCTCATTGACGATCCGATCGGCCGGGATGTGGTGGCGGACTTCTTCGACCAGC
>JALVWV010000311.1 GCA_027023145.1 Campylobacteraceae bacterium
CCATTCCCATGAGGAGGATGAAGCCGATCATGACAAAGAGGCTGAAGTGGTAGCCGGTGAGGTAGAGGGCGATCATCACCCCCATGATGCTCATTGGCAGCGCCATCATGATGATGATCGGCTGCACCAGCGACTCATAGAGGATCGCAAGAATGATAAACATTAGGATAATCGAGAGCTTGACGGCCATCCCGAAGGCATTGGCGGTCTTGACCATCTCTTTGGCAAAACCGGTAAATTCATACTGAACACCGGGAGGGAGGATTTTGTCCATTCCTTTTTTGGTGTAAGCAAGTGCACCACCAAGATCGAGACCAAAAAGATCCGCATGGACGGTTATCTGTCGTTGACGATTAAAGTGTCTGATTGATGCCAGAGACGTTCCTGGTTTGAAACTCACAAGCCCATCGAGATAGACCAGTTGGCCGTTGCGGGCACGCAGTTGGATCCGCTTGATATCGTCGATACGGGAGCGGTGCCGGTCATCGAGGCGCAGGGTGATGTCAAACTGCTTACCATTCTCCTCGAAATGGGAGATTTCTATGTCACTTGAGAAACCTACCGCAATCGCCTGAGCGATCTGGGCAGCACTGATTCCCAGGCGCTGCGCAGCGGTACGGTTGATGACGATGTCGATCTGGGGTTTGCCTGCCTCGAGGTTACTGTCGATATCGACGAAACCCTTTTTCTTCGCAAGGTAGGCGGTCAGTCTCTTCTCGGCAATTTGTAGATCCTCAAATGAATCGGAGGTAAGGACGACCACATAGGGGACATCGGCTCCTGCTCCTTTGATATTGGGGATTGCTGCAGCGGTGATAAGCGTATCATTGCTCTGGAAGGGCTCGAGCTTTTTGCGGAAATTCTGGATGACCATTTCCTGAGTGAGGCTGCGTTTTTCTGCTGGGATCAGATGGACATAGATTTTGGCCTTGTGTTTGTCATGGGTACTGTTATAGGCAACACTCAAAGTGGTCGAATCGACATTGGGGTCCTGTCGAACCATCGCTTCGACTTTTTTAGCCCGCATGATCATTTCCTTGAGAGAAATACCCGGCTTCGTTTGCATTTTGATATTCAATTCGGATTTGTCCTCATAAGGGATAAAATCCATTCCGATTTTGGGATAAAGGGTCACACTCCACACGATGGAGCCGAGTGCAAGAATGAGGGTGAGCCATTTGAAACGCAGAGCGATACGCAGGGTACCTTCGTACATCCGGTCGATCATGCGAAAGATTGGTTCAGTTATGTTGTAAAACCAGCTCTCTCCCTTGTGCAGAACCCGGGCGCTGAGGCTGGGCATGAAGGTCATCACGACGGTGTAGGAGATGATGACGGCAAAAGCGATGGTCATTCCGAAGGCTTTGAAAAACTGGCCGACGATTCCGCTCATGTTGGAGACGGGGAGGAAGACCGCCAGCAGCATGGCGGAGATCGCTACGACAGGAAAGGCCATTTCGCGCGTTCCTTCCACGGCGGCACGGAAGGCGGGGAGCCCTTCTTCCAACTTCTTGTAAATGTTTTCGATGACGACGATGGCATCATCGATGATGATCCCGATCGCCAGCGTCAGAGCGATGAGGGTCGATTTGTTGAGGGTGTAACCCATATAATCCATCAGAGCGATCGTGCCGAGTACCGAAGTGGGAAGCGAGAGCGCGGAGACCAGTGTAATGGTGCCGTTGCGCAGGAAACCGAAGATGATGCTGACTGCCAGCAGCGCACCGAAGATCAGGTCAAACTCGACACTCTCGAGCGATTTAATGATAAAGGGTGACGTATCCTGCAGCAATGCTACCCCGAAACGATCTCCGGCGAGTTTTTGAATCTGGGGCAAGCTCTCTTTGACCCGCTGAATCACGTCGAGGGTATTGGCATCGGAGATTTTCTTGATCTCAAGCATCACCCCTTCCGTTCCATCGTGAGACGCGAAACTGACCGGATCGCTCAGACCATCCTCGATCCGGGCGACGTCGCGGAGCTTGATCCCGTCGCGCACGACAATATCACGCAGGGCGTCGATGGTGGTAGCATCGGCACGAGTCTTGAGGGCAAACTCTTTTTCGGTGGCGATGAGCTTACCTCCACCGATTTTGACGTTTTCAAGCGAAATGATACCGTTGAGTTCCCGGAGAGTGATGCCGTATTTGTTGAGTTTGCTCATATCAGGATAGATGCGGATCTGGCGATCCCGGTAGCCGATGATCCCCACGGATCCTACGCCTCTGAGTTTCTGGAGGGCGGGTTTAGCTTTTTGATCCACGAAGAGCATGAGGTTTTTGAGGGAGTCTTTTTTGGCGGTGAGGAAGACGTTGACCACCGAGCCGCCTCCGACATCGAGTTTGCTGATGAGTGGCTTGCGGGCATCACGGGGGAGGCGGACGGCAGAGACTTTGTCCCGGACATCGTTGGTCGCTTCGTTGATGTTCCGCTCCATCGAAAACTGAATGAGGACGACGCTGACGTTTTCATTGCTGGTGGAACTGATCGCCTCTATCCCACCGATCTGAGAGACCGCTTCTTCGATCTTGTCGGTTACCTGGGATTCGATAGTGGAGGGCTCGGCACCGGGGTAGGCAGTGAGGACGGTGACCAGAGGAAAATTTACTTTGGGAAACAGCGCCGAGGGCATCGTGCGGAAGCTCATGAAACCGAAAAACACCAGCGTCACCATGTACATCAGGGCAGCAATGGGTCGGTTGATCGCTAATTTATACATTGAGTATCCCTTCGCTTATTCGTGCGGTTTGGGCAGGAGAATCTTCCCCTCACCGAAGAGTCCGGAGGGGATATCCTCTGCGGCCACTTCGGCTTGCATTTTCCGGCTTATCGCGTTAACAGTGGGATAGATTTTGGTGATGACCCCTTTGCGGGGGGCGGGATCGCCGTCGACGGTGTAGGTGAATATCTCGCCCGGTTTGACTACTTTCCAGTATTTTTGATCAAACGAAAGGATCAGCTTGCGGGCATGGGTACTTTCGAGCCGGAAGGCGGGCACAGGACGCATGGCGTTAAATGTATCTCCGATCTCAAGGTTGCGGGCGACAATGGTGCCGTCGGAGGGGGCTTTGAGGATCGTTTTGTCGAGCAGTGCCTGTTTATACGCCAGATGGGCTTTGGCGCTTTCGACACGATAACGTACCCCATCAAGTTTGGTTTGATCGGTCACCTCCCGCACCGCCTGCATCCGGTCATAGTCTTTTTGGGCATAGGTCAGTGCCACACGGGCGATCTGCAGAGCCGCCTGGATATCGTCACTGCGCAAGGTGGCGAGGGTCTGTCCCTTGTGCACGGTGTCACCGGTATCGACGTAGACGTGGTTGACCACACCGTTGGCGCTGAAGGAGAGGTTGGCGCTCTGTTTGGCCTGGACGGTAAACGTCGCATAGACCTCACTGGCATGGAGACCAGTGATGAAAAGGAGGCTGAGGAGTATTTTATTCATCGTACATACCTTTTGAGGTTGTGACCGGCATAGAAATAGTAGACGGCTTTGGCGATTTCGTAGTCGTATCGGGTGGCTTGATAGCGGGCTTGCGCCATGGTTTTCTGGCTGAGGGCATCGAGATAGGTGACATTGTCGACTACCCCAGCTTCGAAGCTTTTTTTGACCGAGCGGTAGCTGCTTTTGGCTGCGGCCAGTGCCGTGCGGGCGCTGTGGATCTGGGCACGGACGGTGCGGAGACGCTTGCGGGCGAGGCGGTAGTTCATTTTTTGCTCTTTGATTGCATGGCGAATTTTGGCACGCAGGGCGAGCTTCTGGTACTGTACCGCTTCGCTTTTGCGTCCGATAGCACCTCCGTCATAGACCCGCATTCCGACGTTGAGTTGAAATGTGTGGCTGTGGTCGGGGAGCGATGCTGGGGGGACACCCGGTGCCAGATCTCCAAAAGCCATCCGGCTGTATGTGTAGGAGGCGTTGACCTGCGGGCTGTACGCGGTGGCGATCGCTTCGGCGTTTTTTCCGATGGCAGCAGCTTGTGCCCGCATGGCACGGGTACTGGCAAAGAGCCGGAAAGCTACATGCCGGGGCTCGACGAAGTAGTTGCGTGCCAGATAGCGGGCGTTGAGACCGCTGAGGAGTTTGAGGTTCTCCACGCTGTTTTCGATCCCAAGCCGGGTGTTTTCGATCCGGTAGGCGTTGTCTTCGTAAGCGGCTTTGAATTTGTCCACCATGGCCGCGGTTGCCATCCCGGCGGCTTTGAGTTTGCGGATGCGCTCAAGCTGAGCCTGGAGCTCGTGGGCACGCTGGTGGAGGGCAGAGAGGTTGGCGCGGAGCTTTTTGAGGGTGAAGTAGTGCCGGACGACCCCGAGCGCGGTACTGCGGGCAAATGCCTGCTTCTCAAAGAGTGCCGCCTGATGCTCGTACCGTTTGGCCTCGATGGTCTTGGCTTTGCGCCCGCCGTCGAAGAGGTTCATGCTCGCCCGGACGAAAGCGGCGCCAACCGCACCGGGGCTCTGACGCGTGACGGGGGAGTTGATCGTCTGACTCAGTCCGATGTCCACCGTCGGGGCGTAGGCACGTTCGGCTGCATCGATCTCCCGCTGTTTGGAACGGATATTCATCGTCTTGGCACGGGCGAGGTCGTTGCGTTCGGCGTGGGTGATGAGGGTTTTGAGGCTGAGGGTGCCTCCTTGGACGAGAGCAGAGAAGGCTGCAAGAAGCAGAAAGGTTTTTAGGAAGTATTTTTGAGGGAAGATATTCATGACGGGTTTCCTTGGGTTGGGGTTGGAAAAAAGAGATCGAGGATGGTGTTGAGCTCCTGCTGCGTGTCGAAGCCCTCGAGACGGGACTCGACTACCATGCCGGTGCTGAAGATGATCAATGATTCGGCCGCCCCCCGAAAACGCTCTTCGAGCTCTCCTTGGGCGACGCCTTCGTCAAGGATCTGTTCGAGGATGATACGAAATGCGGCACGCGCCTCTTGGCTAAAACGGAGCATGGCTGGCTCTTTGCTGATGAGAGAGATTGCAAGAAACTCTTTGAAGAGCTCTCGGTACTTCTCCCCTTCCTGTTCGTTTTCATAACGAAACGTGCAAAAGCGAAATAATTTCTCCCGCGTACTCAGGGGGAGGGTGACGAGTTGCTGCAGATACTCCAAATCTTCACGCAAAAAGGTGGTGATGATCTCGAAGACAATGTCTTCTTTGTTGTCAAAATACTCATAGATCGTCCCTTTGCCCACACCGGCGGTCTGTGCAATCTGAGCGATGGTGAGATTGGCGATCCCGTGCTCCTGCAGGAGATCACGGCACGAAAGGGCGATATCACGGCGTTTGGCTTCTTTGTCTACGATGATAGCCATGGGACTCCTTTGTCTATGACTGACTGTCGGTCAATGAAAATATAGCGGAAGTTAGCTTAAGGGCATAAACCACAAATTATTTCAATTACTGAACGTATTTGTGATTTGTTACCTCCCTAAGAGTGCTAAGAGTGGTACCATTTTAATGGGGCTAAAGCCCCTACTCCTTTAAAGAGCAAGTTCTTTCACAGCCTCGGGGGATATGGAATCAGCGAAGGATCTACCTCTACAGGAAGAGGGCGCTTCCTTGTCGGTCATTTTGTATTCCACGTAGTGTGCAAATTGCACACCCCATAACAAATATGCTACAATACACCCAAAAAAGGCATCCTGTGACCCAGCTTGACACGATCCTCTCTATCCTTGAGCATGACCATGTATTTCTGACTGGAGGAGCCGGGACGGGGAAGAGTTATCTGACCAATGAGATCATTGCCCATTATCGTGCAACGGACAAGCAAGTCGTGGCGCTCGGATCGACGGGGGTGAGCGCAGTCAATATCAACGGGTTTACGATCCACAGCTTTTTTGCCTTTGGAATCTCCTCCAACTTCGATGAACTCGCCCAAAGCGACAAGCGCAACCGCAAGCGCCTCATCGACCTCAAAAAAATCCTCAAAGCTACCGATTTGATCGTCATCGATGAGATCAGCATGGTGAGTACCGATCTGATGGATATGATCCTCTTCCGGCTTGAGAATTACCATTATCGGGGCAGAGTGATGCTGGTAGGGGACTTTTATCAGCTGCCGCCGATTGTCAAGGGG
>JALVWV010000312.1 GCA_027023145.1 Campylobacteraceae bacterium
GGCAAATTTCTCGCCTCCCAACTCTATGAGATCGAACCGGACATCATCACGCTGGCCAAGGGACTCGGCGGCGGAGTGCCCATCGGTGCGGTAATGACCCGTCTTAAAGATATCTTCAAGCCCGGTGACCACGGCAGCACGTTTGGCGGCAATTACCTTAGCAGCCGTGCTGGCCTGACAGTACTGGATCTGCTGGAGATGCAATACGATCAGGGGGAGATTGCCCAGCGTCAATTGATCTTTGAGGAGAAATTGAGTGCGATTATGGCACAATACAGTTCCATATTTGACGAGGCGGTCGGGCTGGGACTGATGCGCGGTTTGCGGGCAAAAAGCCCTGAGAGTCAGTCAGCCATTATCTCTGCTGCGTTTGAAGCCGGAGTGATCGTCCTCAAAGCAGGACGCAACACCGTACGGTTTCTTCCCAGTCTAACCATCAGTCCATCCGAGATCGACGAAGGATTTAGCCGTTTTGAAAAAGCACTTACTACTTTTTAGCATTGTTGCAAGCCTTGTCCAGGGGGGCAGTGATCTACAGAATTATCTCAGTGATGATAAAAATCTGATCTTTAATTTTCAAAAACAGCAAAACACGCTGCAGACGGATCAGCTCAGCCGAAGCTGGATCGCCCCAGTGACGGTGAGTTATCAGCGCGACTGGAAACCCGATGCAACTGGTGTACGAAAGGCGAGTGATTCGTTCAGTATCGGGATCGATCAGCCGATTTTCAAAAGTGGTGGAATTTACTACGGGATCAAGTATGCCAAAGCCTTGCAGGGTGCCAATGCTGCAGATATCGCACTCCAAAAGCGTCAACTGATCGCTCAGGCGGTTGAGATCCTCTTTAACTACCGCAAGACCAAGCTGCAAATACAAAAACTCCGTCTCCTCGTCGCCAACGGTGCTATTGCAATCAAGCGACAGGAAGAGCTCTATGGAGCCGGCGTAATCGACTCGACAGTGCTCGATCAGACCATTCTGGCGCACAATAGGGATACGGCACAGTTTTTGGATCTGGAACTGGTCAAGCGGAAGTTGCGTGCCAGCTTCTCTTTTTTGAGTGATAAAAATCCGGACAAACTCCGGCTCCCTCATCTCAAGCTTATTTCACTCAAACGGTACAAAAATAATAATCTTAAGCTTGCGTCCAAACGTCTCCATGCACTGGAAAAGAAATACAGCAGCAAACTGATCTGGACGAAATATCTCCCGACCGTGACGGCATATGCCCACTACCGTGCTACGGATGAATTTACACCCGGGACGATGAAAGGGGCAGGTACTTACGGACTACGGGTCAGCATGCAGTTCAACATCAACGCCCCATCCGATATCGAAGCGGGCAAACTGAATTACCTGCTGGCACGCGCACAAGTCCGGGATGAGCGCAAAGTGATCCGAGCCGAATACGGTTTGGTACGCACCAGTCTCCATATCCTCGATCGCAAAATCGCCCTTGCCCGCAAAGATGAGGCTCTTTACCGCCGCCTCCTGAAAAACACCCGCAACCTCGCCAAAGCTGGAGAGAAAACTTCGCTCGATGTGCAGACGATGGAAAATTCTTTGGCGATGAAAAAGCTGGATCGTCGGATTTATTATATAGACAAACAGCTGCAACTCCTCAGTCTGTATGCCAAGGTGGCTCGTTGATTTTCTCAGAGTATATGAAGGCGTGGCTCTACGGCGACTTGGGGTATTACCGCCGCTTCCGTCCCATCGGCAAAGAGGGGGACTTTTACACGGCGGTGAGTACGAGTGCATTTTTCGGAGCATCCATTGCCAATTTCCTCTGTCAAAAGATCCAAGAGGGGACGATCCCTCGTGATGCGGTTCTCGTGGAGATCGGTGCCCATCAGGGGTATCTGCTGGCCGACATGATTCAGTGGCTTTACACGTGTGATGCTTCGTTGCTGGAGAGTATGCGTTTTATGATCGTGGAGCGTCAGGAGGAGGTGCGTCGGGCGCAGCAGGCGTATTTTGCGGAGCGTTTCGGGGAGGCGGTCAGACTCGAACAGGTGGAGAGTCTCGAGGCGATGGAGGAGCCGTATGCCTTTTTTGTCTCCAATGAGATTTTTGATGCCTTTCCCTGTGAACTCTACATCGACGACCGGATGGCTGAAGTGCATGACGATGCGATCCTCTGGAAAAAAGCGTCCAGCACGGTGCAGGAGACGGCACGGAAATATGGGATGCAAAAAGGGGAGGTCGCGGTCGGGTACGAAGCGTTTGCCTCTCGGGTGATCCAGGCGGCGGAGCGGTTTGACTTCATCTCGTTTGATTACGGCGATCGATACGCGCGGGGTGATTTCTCGATCCGGATTTACACGGAGCATACGGTGTATCCGTTTTTTGACGAGGGGGTAAATCTCTCAGAGCTCTTCGGGCGTTCGGATATTACGTACGATGTCAATTTTGCTCATGTGATCGATGCATTTGAAGCGGAAGGAGCGGAGCTGGTTGCGTACGAGACTCAGGCGCGGGCGCTGATCCGTTTTGGTCTGATCGATCTGCTTGAGCAGTACGCCCGGCAGACATCTCAGACCAACTATCTCCATGAAGCAGACAAGATCAAAACACTCATTGCCCCCAATATCATGGGGGAGCGCTTTAAAATGATCCATTTACGAAAAGGGTAGAGACTACCCTCTCAGCCGTTTAATGATAAGACAGCGGCGTAGTGCCCCTTTGTCCCCACCGTATTTTTTGACGTAGCTGTTGTATTTGGCTTCCCCGATCAAGGAGATGCAGGAGGCTTTGGTCATTCCGACACTTTTTTTGCGGATCGTGGTCGTAGCATTTTTGGTTGGTGCTGAAGCATCGGCTTGATAGGTGCGTTGTGGTCCGAGGAGTTCTGGATCTTTTTTCTTGGATTTGACGCTGTAGGGTTCGGGTTTGATGACGTATTGCGCTTCTTTTTTCCTTACATACATACGGGAAGGGTTTGGTCCAACAACACCGCTACCCTCTGTTTCAGAAACCCATTCCCCATCGTTTTCGGGGACTCGGATGTCTCGAACTCCGGAACATCCGGTTGCCAATACCAGTGCTGTCAATGCAAGAAAAAATGTGCGTATCAAATCAATTTCCTTTTGAAAAATATGAGAAGGTGTGATCGTATTGTACAGGTTTTTGGTTAATCATCCGATAACACGACGGCTACAACTGCGATGGCAAATCCCCCATCATGGCTGATGGAGAGGGAACTTGTCTTGATGGGGAAGCGTTTATGGGCATCTAGGCTGAGCCTGAAGGATGGGGCGCCTTTGTTATTTTTGACGATATGGATGTCGCCAAAGCCCAGCTCCCGACCGATCCCGCATCCAAGTGCCTTGGCGATGGCCTCTTTGGCTGCCCAGTAGCCCGCAAGCGACTGCGGACGGTGGGGGAGGGAAGCGATCTCATCAGGCGTGAGAAAACGTGCCATGAAGCGCTCCCCGTGACGGGCAAGGGCGGTTTCAATGCGGGCAATTTGGATGATGTCGGTGCCGATGTTCATGGTGTGTATTATACCCTGAAATGATATATTTTTGTCAAAATCTTCTCACGCTGTCAGCAAATGTACCGTATTTTCCGATGCGCAGATTGTATTCTTTGGCGGCCTGTGCTGTTTCTCGAAGCCATGCAGCCTCTTTGGTCTCTTGCGCAGAGGCATTGTCACGGATTTTTTTGTGAGGCTGTTTCGTCTTTTTCATGTTTTCAGACAAAAATCCACTCCACGATCTTCGCCACTTCATCGGCGACGTAGCATTTGATGGGGGTCTCCTCGATCGGCTTTTCGGGGACGATGGCCTTGGCAAAGCCCTGGGCGTGGATTTCGCGCAGGCGTTGGGAGAGGGCGCTCACTTCGCGTACTTCTCCGGTGAGGCTCACTTCACCGAGGAAGAGAGTCTGTGCACTCAGCGGTCGGTCGCGGTAGCTGCTGAGGATGGCGGCGATGATGGCGAGGTCGGCGGAGGGTTCGGTGATCTTGATTCCCCCGCTGATGTTGACGTACACATCGTACGTGCCCAGAGGCAAATCGAGCTTTTTCTCCAGCAGTGCCAGCAGCATTCCGAGGCGGTTGTTATCATACCCGGTGGAGCTCCGTTTGGGGTGGGCGTGGGCTTCGGCGACAAGCGCCTGGACTTCGATGATGATGGGACGGCTCCCCTCCATGATGACGGTGAGCGCTGATCCGGCCTGGAGTTTCTCTTTGTCAAAAAACCGCCCGGCCATACTCTGCGCATCGTGCAGCCCTGAGGCGTTCATCTCGAAGATGCCCACTTCGTTGGTGGAGCCGAAGCGGTTTTTGAACCCCCGCAGGAGGCGCAGTTCGGAGTTGGTATCCCCTTCGAAGTAGAGCACGGTATCGACCATGTGCTCCAGCACGCGGGGGCCGGCGATGGAGCCGTCTTTGGTGATGTGGCCGATGATGAAGATGGGGATGTGGAGGCTCTTGGCCAGCCGCATGAGCTCGAAGGTGATGGTGCGCACTTGCGTCACGCTCCCCGGAGCTGAGGGGGTCTCGTCCGAGTAGAGGGTCTGGATCGAGTCGATGACGATGAAGCCGTACGTCTCGGCGGCGATTTCATTCAGCACCGACTGAAGATTGATCTCCGAGAGGAGATAGAGATGGTCGTGGTTGGCTTCGAGCCGATTGGCACGCAGCTTGATCTGTCCGGCCGACTCTTCGCCCGAGACGTAGAGGACGCGGGTACCGCTGCGGGCGAGGTTGCCCGCGATTTTGAGCAGGAGCGTGGACTTGCCGATCCCGGGGCTTCCGCCAATGAGCGTCAGGGAGCCCGGCACGATCCCGCCGCCCAATACAAGATCGAGCTCCCGGCTCCCGGAGGTGGAGCGGGTGATGTTGTCCTCACCCACCTCCGTGATAGGTTTGGCTTTGCCGCTGAGTGTGGCTTTGGCGGTGCCGGAGGTTTTCTTGAGAAACTCGATCTGCTCGGTACTGAGCTCCACGATGCTCTCCCACTCCCCACACGAAGGGCACTTCCCCATCCACCGAGGCGTCTGAAACCCACACGCCTGACATTCAAAGAGGGTTTTTTTCTTGGCCATGTTGGTTGTCCTGTTTTGGTTTGGGGTATTATAGAGTATTTTGGAGATGGGAGGGGAAAATGTTTCAAATTGTCATATTTTGGGTTGAGATAGATACATCGCTGGCGATGTTTATGGGACTGAAGTCTCAGCCCCATTGGTTTTATGTGTATCCCTAACGAGAGAAATAGGGCTTAATCATTTTGATACTCTCCAAATCTGTGCCCTTTTCGATAGGGAAGAAAGCATTGGCTTCATAAAATTTTATCACCTGCTCCCTGTTGATTGCGTCGAGCAAAATAAATCTACCCCCCAAAGATTCTTGAGATTGGTCTATGATTTCTATCGCATCATTGAGGATATACTCTCCTATCTTTTGTGGCTTAAATATATCGGATTTTCCAAGTTGACCTATGAGGAAACATGGGATAGAAGCCACATCATCCTTGTAACCATCAAGCAGTTTTATCACTTCCGGGGAGATGTTTTCGGTATGCAACGTACTAATCGTTATCGTAAAATACGCAGCGACTTCGTAAGTCGTATTGTCCACGTAGAGGTATGTGCGGGATCTGAGATTTGTTTCAAAGGTTATTGCTTTGTCATGGAGAAATTCCTGGAGATCCATGTTTCGGGTGCAACTGAAAGTCTCCAGCAGTCTTTTTACTTTTCTCTTGGAGCCTGCACTTTGAATGATTTCAGAAAGAGGAAATAGCGAAAATGCCTGATCAAATTGCGGGCGGGTCATTATTTAATTGAGGATGGCAAGATCATTGATAGAGAGTTTTCTATCCGAAGTTTTTCTAAGCTTGGCAGCTCGTTTGGCGTCAAATTCTTTGACTTTTTTTAAGCTTTCTTTGGAAAAAGCATCAACGACAAATTTTTCATTTTCTGGTTTGAGCACCATTGTTTCTAAAAATGCTTTTGTCATCTCAGACTCTTTCCTTTATTTTTAACCCCATTTTACAC
>JALVWV010000313.1 GCA_027023145.1 Campylobacteraceae bacterium
GACCCCCTCCATCCTCTTGACGTGAGCATGATCATCCCCACGCAACTGGGTGCCTTTGGCAAGGGTGAAGGTCGATGTTTCGATGGGAAGGTGTGACATGGGGATCCTTTCGGAGTATATTTTACCCGCACTTGGTATAATACCCAAACAGGAGAAGCGTATGCGAGTAACACTTTTGAGTTTGGTTCTGTCCGGTATGCTTCTCTATGCGGGGGGTGTTCGGGATACCAATGATACTAATATCACCCGGGAAGCACGTCTCCAAAAAGCAATCGATGCTGAAATCCGTGCGGAAGAGACGTACGCCAAAGAGCAAAAATTCTATGGCCCTGACGAGTATGATCTCAAAGCCAAGGAGATCGATCCGGCTTCTCTGGGTGACGTACAACCTCCAGAGCCAGACTACACCGACAACTATGGAGCGTGCGACACGAAGTAGGGGGCTAAATTATCCCTCCAGCACTCACGCCCCAGGTCGTGCGCCAGCGGGTTTTGACCAGTCCGAGACCGATGATCGCGATGAGAACCACGGCCGCAAAGATCAGGAAACCTGCTGTATAGCCGTCAAAAGCTTCCTTCGACCATCCGAGTGTCTTGATGAGCGCCGTACCGCCCAGTCCACCTGCGGCTCCGACGATCCCGGTCATAATCCCGATGTCCTTGCCGAAGCGTTGTGGGACGAGCTGAAAGACTGCTCCGTTGGCCATTCCGAGATTGGCCATGATGAGGAACAGGACGACAATCGCCGCGAAAAAGGGCAAATGCCCCAGAGCCAGCAGCGCAGAGAGGATGGCAACCGCGCCGTAAAAGGCGTAGAGGGCTTTGATACCGCCGACTTTGTCAGCGAGGGTTCCGCCCACGGGACGGAGAACCGCCCCGGCAAAGATGGTCAACGCCCCGAAGTATCCGGCGATCACCTTGACGTTGGGCTCATCCAGTACACTCAAGCCAAACATGCTCATGTCGGCTTGATAGGTGTTCATCAGATAGACTTTCATGTAGCCGGCAAATCCGACGAATCCACCAAATGAGATGGCATAGAAGAGGTTGAACCACCAGGTGTCCTTATCACGGAGGAGCTTGAGGTAATCAGCGATTTTCTTTGGGCGGGCTCGGTAGACCGATTCGGGGGCGTTTTTGGCGAGGAAGAGGTAAGCGACAAACACGAGGATCGCCATCGCAGCACCAAAGCCAAAGACCGAAGCCCATCCCCACTTCTCCGCGATTTTCGGTGCGAAGATGAAATCAAGCACCACCCCGATGTTGCCCGCACCGGCGATGCCAAGCACGACCCCCTGAAGTTTGGGGGGATACCACTGCCCGGCCTGAGGGAGTGCCACGGCAAAGGAAGCTCCGGCAAACCCAAGCCCGAGCGCAACAATGAGCAGTTGGTTGTAGGTGATCGATTCTCCTTGTAAATAGGCCAATAGCAACGAAGCAATGACAATCGCCTGGGCGATGAGGGCGGTGAGCTTGGCACCCAGCTTGTCAACTCCGAATCCGAGGACAATCCGCAGGATAGCTCCCGAGAGGATGGGAAGCGAGAGGAGCGTCGCCTTTTGCGCAGCCGTGAGGATCTCACCGTGCGCAGCCAGCGCTTCACTGATCTCGGTCGAGAGTGGCCCGAGCATCGTCCAGACCATGAAACTCATATCAAAATAGAGAAACGCCATGAAGAGCGTCGGAGCGTGCCCTTGACCTTTGAGGGCTTTGAAGTTTGCCATAGAAAAATATCCTTGTTTGTGAAGTGATGCCGGAAGTATATCTTAGGAGTGATGCTTTTTTGACTTTTTGATTGTCTATATTTTAATCACTTATTTTGTCTGTTCCTCGAACGTGGCTGGTACAATGTCGTCAACACACAGAAGGACGAATAGATATGAGTACAACCCACCTGATCCGAGCCCACGAAGCCCGCAGTACCAAACAAAACAAAGTCGAAAAAACCAAGGCACTCAAAGACCCTATGGAAGTGTATGATCGCCTCGAAGCGATCGCCAAAGGTGGGTATGCGCAGCTGGCCAAGGAAGATTCGGCCTATTTTCTCAAATGTTTTGGTCTCTATGACAAGGGGGAAGATTTCATGCTGCGGGTGCGGATCCCCGGCGGGCAACTCAACGCTGAGCAAGCCAGGCGGATCGGGGAGGTGGCGCAGCGTTATGGACGCGACTACATCGACCTCTCGACCCGGATGCAGGTGGTGTTGCGCTACATTCAAATTGAGGATATTTACGAGGTACTTCGCCTGCTGCGCGAGGTGGGCTTGAGCACCTTCCAGACCGGGGTGGATAACACCCGCAACTTCGTCACCGATCCTCTCGACGGTCTGGCGCACGACAACATCCTGCCCACCAAACCTCTCATCGACGCAATGGAAGCAGCCATCATCGAAAACCCCGAGTGGATCAGTACCCTCCCGCGCAAGTTTAACACCGCCATCCTCGGCTCACTATCGAACAGCTGCAACATCTACGGCCACGACTGCGCCTTTGTCCTCGCGCAGCGGGATGGGGTATTTGGCTACAATGTCTACCTCGGAGCCAAAGTAGGCGTACAAGCCGAGGATGCCGATCTGTTTGTTGCGCCTGACGAGGTAGTCCCCTTTTACACGGCGTTGCTCTCTCTGTTTCGCGACTACGGCTACCGGGACAACCGCAACAAAAACCGCTTCCATTTTCTCCTTAAAGATGTCGGCATGGAGGCGATCCTTGCAGCAGTCAAAGCGCGTGCCAAGCTCTTATTTTCCCTCGGCGGAGTGACGCTGATACAGTCCCGCCCCCTCACACAGGGAGCCGATAAAGTACTACTGCGCGACGGGACGTTTGCCTATCGGCTGGTCGTCCCCTCGGGTGTCTTCAGCGGTACCGATATGATCCTTTCAGCCAAAACAGCCGAGCAATACGGCAGCGGACATTTGCGGCTGAGCTACGACCAAAACATCTATTTCGTCGGCATTGCCCCTGATCGGATCGTTGCTTTGGAATCGTCCGAGCTGGTCACAAAATATGCCGCATACCAAAACCCCTACTTTCAGGATATGATCGCTTGTGCCGGGACACACACCTGCTCTTTTGGTGTGATCCCCAACAAACCTGATGCCGTCGCGATGGCATACTTCCTCAACGACGCCGTGCCGATGACCCATGCCACGGTTCGGATGAACTGGTCGGCTTGCCCCAAGGGGTGTGGCGTGCACGGGATCGCTGACATTGGCTTCGAGGGGTGCAAAGCCAAGGACGATGCAGGCAACCGCGTCGATGGAGTCCACCTCTTCCTCGGTGGCAAGATCACACGAGGTGCCCGCGAAGCGATCACCCTCCACAAAGCCTTGCCCATCACTGAAGCCAAATACCATGTCAAATACCTCCTGAAACCCTATGCCAATTTTCGAGAGCGCAATGAAACGTTCGAGGCGTTTGAATCGCGCTTCCTCAACCGACATTACAGCTATCAGGCGTTGGCATTTTACACGCGAATCAACTACCTGATGCATGACAAGCTGGAGTTAAATGTGATGTTAGAATTAGAGAAGGAGCCCAAAACGTATCGAAACGAAGCGTATGAGATTTTCCACTTCGGGTTGCATCTTTTCAAACTCCTCACCGGTGAAAAACGCTTCGAGGCGGTCGATGGACTCGATCCGGTTTTGACTCAGCCCCGCACTATCCGCCGCGATGAGATCACCCGCGTCAACCCTGCCGTGCCCCCTAAGCTCTCAGAGGTGATCTATCTCATGACCCATCAGGATCGCCGCCAGCGGGCGCAAGTGTTTTCTGAACTGTTGATGCTCCTCAAAGAGGTGTGAGATGGAGACCGTATGCAGCTACTGCGGGGTAGGATGCAAATTTGAAATACAAGAGCATGGCAGACTGCGTGGGGTCAAGTCGTACCCCATTAACCGTGGCAGAAGCTGTGCCAAAGGGCTCTCTCTGAGTGA
The DNA here is from genome assembly GCA_027023145.1 of Campylobacteraceae bacterium. GTDB lineage: Bacteria > Campylobacterota > Campylobacteria > Campylobacterales > Sulfurovaceae > S017-3. Next base: position 3,938 of record JALVWV010000313.1, read on the forward strand.
TACCCTCGAAATCAATCGCCTGACCACACCGCTCATGCGAGACACGACCGAAGATGCTTTTGGTTCCGCCCGTTACGACGAAGCAATTGCCCGCATCGCCCAAGCGATCCAAAATACCGTTCCCGATCGTGTCGCCCTCTACCTATCGGGGCAAATGCTCAACGAAGACTACTACGTCGCCAACAAACTCGCCAAAGGGTTTATCGGCACCCCCCACTGCGACACCAACTCCCGCACCTGCATGGCCAGCGCCGTCGTCGGATACAAGAAAACCCTCGGAGTTGATTACGTCCCGGTAAGGATGGAAGATATCGACACCACCAACCTGCTGATCCTCATCGGAGCCAACCCCGCTGAAGCGCACGTCGTCCTGATGCAACGGATCAAAAAAGCCCGCAAACGGGGGCTCAAGGTTGTGGTCATTGATCCCCGCCGCACCGCCACAGCCAAAGAGGCCGATCTCTATCTGCCCATTCGTCCCGGGCGCGACATCGATCTGATCAACGCCCTCATGCGCCGCCTTATCGCTGAAGGATTCCATGATGAAGCGTTTATCCATGCCCACACCGAAGGGTTCGAGACGCTCATCGAGGGACTTCTTGCACTTGATGAGGATTCTCTGATCAAATCGGCCGGGATCACCACGGAGGATTTCGAGAAGCTCGTAACCCTCTGGTGCGAGAATGAACGGATCATCACCGGATGGACGATGGGGCTCAACCAGGCACTTCAAGGAACCGAAAACAACCTCGCTGTCATCACCCTCCACCTCATCACCGGCCAGATCAACCGCCCCGGATGCGGCCCCCTCTCCCTCACCGGACAGCCCAATGCGATGGGCGGTCGTGAGGTAGGCGGACTGGCGACGACATTGGCGGTGCATCTGGACTATACGGAGACAAACCGCGCCAAAGTCGCTGAGTTCTGGCAGACCGACCGCCTTCCTATTGCCGGAGGGCTCACCGCCTACGAGATGCTCCAGGCTGCCCACCGTGGAGAGCTGGATGTCCTCATTATCTGTCACACCGATCCGATCTACCACCTCCCCAACCGCCGATTCGTCGAAGAGGCAATCGCCCGCGTATCCCTCGTGGTCGAGATCAACGCCTACGAGGGGAGTGAAACGGCTCCCCATGCCCACATCCGCCTCCCGGCCGTTCCCTTCGGGTACAAAGAAGGCACCCAAACCAACCTCGACCGCACCCTCACCCGTGTCGAAGCGTTTGAGCCCAAGGGGGATCTCTTGCAGGACTGGGAAATCTTTGCACGGATCGGGCAGGCATTGGGGCACGAAAAAGCATTTGACTATGCCGACACCCGGGCGGTCTTTGAGGAGTATCAGGCGATGACCCGACTAAGTGAGCGGGAACACTTAAATATTTTCGACGCCGATTATGAAGCGCTCAAAACGGAACCGTTTGTCTGGGGAGAAGGGGTGCTATCCTCCAATCGCTTCTTTACCCCTTCCCAGCGGGCGCAACTCCATTTTGTTACAACCAACCCCCACCCCGAGGAGCCGGACGAAGATTATCCTTTTCTCCTCCTGACTGGTCGCACCCGAGACCAATGGCACAGCGGCTCCAAAACAGCCCAGATCGAGAAATTGCATAAGTATAAACCTCTTCGTTTTGTTGAGATTCATCCCAAAGATGCTGCATATCTCGGGATCGCAGAGGGTCAGTCAGTCACGATCAGCTCCCGCTACGGCACCCTCACGACCGAAGCACGCTTTGCCGACCTGCGACCGGGCACCCTCTTCATCCCCATCTCAGACCGGCGGGTCAATTATCTCACTTCCGGCCGGATTGATCCGTATTCCAAGGAGCCGGATTATAATCATACGGCGGTGCGGATTGGGGTTGCTGGGTAGAGGTTGTGGACTCGTTCCCGCTGAGGAGGGATGGGAGCGAGGGGGAGGGTATTGAGGGTACTTTTTTTGAAGCTAATTCGATGTATACTTTTTGAAAAAGTGAGTTTGTTATCATGGATCCGGAAGAAGCCTACCAAAACCCTGCGCGTCTGCTCCAGCACCTGAT
>JALVWV010000314.1 GCA_027023145.1 Campylobacteraceae bacterium
TATTAACACTCGGGTAACATTTTACCGGTATCATGGCATCACCTCTTGATAAGTCACACAACAAAACCGAGCGCTCCCAGCCGTAGAGACGCGCCTGGTGCCCTTCATATTTCCGTCTTTTGGTCGGCTGAAGCCAACCCTACTTCTCTTCTCTATTTTTTGGTAGGTGTTGTGCCCTCACAACACCTTTTGATACAACAACATAAAATATTTCAATCTAATGATTACGCGCATTTACCAGCTGATTTGAACCTGTCTTTTGTGTGATATCTTGGTGTTGTCATGAGACAACACCCTTGCGAGCTAAAGCCTCCAGAAGCGATAACCCCATCCTTTTTACCCCCATTCACCACCTAAGATCCCACCAAGGAAAAACCAATTATACTTACACATATACTTTTACAAGGAGTCCCCATGGCACAAGTGACAATTTACCTTCCCAATGATCTCGAAACCACGATCAAGGCAACCGCAAAATCACTCAATCTCTCCATCAGCAAATTTATCGCTTCCTTGCTTGAAGAGAAAGTCCGAAATGAGTGGGGATCAGATGTCCGCAAGCTCTCGGGTGCTTGGGATGATTTCCCCACCCTCGATGCCATCCGCTCCTCAGAGGGGCAGGATATTCCCAGGGAGGCATTTTGATGTATTTGCTCGATACGAATACGCTCATCTATTTCTTCAAGGGGATGGGCAACGTCGAAGCGCACCTTTTTGCCCGTGCGCCCAAAGAGATTTCCATCCCCTCTCTTGTGGTTTACGAACTAGAAGTAGGAATCGTCAAATCCACCATGCCCCACAAACGACAACAACAACTCACCACATTGCTGAGCCAAGTCACCGTCATCGACTTCACCCCACACGAAGCCCGAACCGCCGCCACCATCCGCGCCACCCTCGAAACCCAAGGCACCCCCATCGGCCCCATCGACACCCTCATCGCCGGATGCGCACTGGCAAACAGACTCACCCTTGTTACACACAATACGCGGGAATTCGGGCGAGTGGAAGGGTTGAGATTGGAAGATTGGTTTTAGGCAGGAAAATTATGCTTACACGCTTTGTTGGGATGAAGCCCAAGCCCCTTTTTGTCGGCTGAAGCCAACCCTACAGTTCAGAACAGCGTAACGTTAAAATATAACGCGTAGCCTACTCCTGATACCCAATATCCTGCTTGAAGTGAGCGATGCAATTGGTACAGTCATGCACTTTGTTGGTCTCAATGACTTGATCGAGCCCCTCGGCATCGAGGATCCGGATGCTCCCCTCCTTGAGACCTTCGATGAGATAACTTTTCTTGAATTTTTTGAGGATACGGGAGAGGGTCTCAGGGGTAATATTGAGGATCGAGGCGATCTCATTGTGCTTGAGTTTCTGGAAGATTTCAGAATTTTCTATCAAAATCTTTGCCACTTTGGCTTCGGAAGAATAAATGGTCTCTTTGTGCACAAGGGAGGAGAGAATCATCACTTTGCTGGTAAGCGATTTGATCATCTCAAGGGCAAACGACTCTTCGTGCAGGGAATTGAAAATAAAAGAGGTGGGAACCTTGGCCATCTTGCCATCGGTCAGAAATTCACACGTTGCCGGAAACGGCACCTGCTCGAAACAGGCATACTCTCCGATTACCGCCGGGGCGTCAAAACGGTTGATCTGGATCTGGCTCCCTTTGGGGGAGGTTTTGTAGAGTTTGACCGTCCCCTCGAGGAGCACATAAATGTGATCACTCTCATCCCCTTCGTAAAAAACAATACTCTCCTTCGTCAGATTTTTGAGGATCGCCTGGTCACGGAGGCGTGCCAGATTCTCCTCGCTGAGCTTGGAAAAGAGTTGAATTTCACTGAATCGATGCATGGACGCCCTTGCGCAATTTTTTGTAATCGAACCCTCTAAATCATGATAGACAGAGGTTTCACTCGATGGCGACAAAGGAGCACTCAACCCATAAAATGGGCCTGCCTCCACGGCTTCACATTCGTTCCGACCGTTACGGTTCCAAAGCTACGAAAGACAAGCAGTTGTCTTTCAATAACGCTTCTCACATTTGCGACTGCCAGAGCTATCGAGTGAAACCGACGACTTTCAGGGGGTTCAATCGGACGATTATAGCACAGGGAGTTAAAATTAAAGGTACCGCATAGAACTTAATACGAGAAAATAAGTCTGAAAAGATTATTTCTCGAACCAACCCAGCTGATCCCGGAGTTTGACGACTTCGCCGACCACAATCAATGCTGGTGTGGGCAAATCTTTGGCCCGATCGTAAATGTCTGAGAGGGTGCCGATAACCGTCTGTTGATCGGGACGCGTCCCGCGACTGATGACAGCAATGGGGAAGTCGGCCGGTTTGCCGATCTCGATGAGTTTGCGGGTGATGGTCTCGAGGCGGTGCAGGCCCATGAGGAAGACGATCGTATCATCGGTACGATAATTCTCCCACGGGATCTGTGACTGGGCTTTGGTCGATTCGTGCCCGGTGACGACGCGGAACGAAACGGTGATCCCCCGATGGGTCACGGGGATCCCGGCATACTCCGGCACGGCGATGGCAGAAGTCACACCGGGAATAAACGCAAACTCCGCCCCCCGCTCCCGCAGGTAGATCCCCTCTTCACCTCCACGCCCGAAGACAAACGGATCGCCCCCCTTGAGCCGGACGACGGTTTCGTACTTTTGGGAGGCTTGGTAGATCACTTCGTTGATCTCCTCCTGCGGGAGAGTATGGTGGCTGTCTTCCTTGCCCACGTAGATAAACTCGCAGCCGTCTTTGGCCTCTTCGAGGATCTCAGGGTTGGCAAGGCGATCGTAAATGATCACATCGGCTTCGCGGATCACCCGCAACGCTTTGAGGGTGAGCAATTCAATGTCGCCGGGACCGGCTCCGGTGAGGTAGACCATGGTTACTCCTGTTTGTTTTTAGTTTTTCGATCACGACAATCGCCAATACCGCGTAGGGTGTGCAACAGCACACCAAAATCGCAACGCGATTGTCAAAATGTTCCCGTAATACAACCGTCAGAAGGTGCGCAATTGCGCACCCTACGCGAGCAGAAAATCCGGGGTTGAGACTTCAGTCCCAACAAACGGGACTAAAGTCCCTACTCCTTCAATAAAAGCGTTGCAAAGCAACGCATACCAAAATTCCTCACTCCTAATTCCTAATTCCTAATTTGCTATCTCCGCCTCACTGAGATAGCACGACGGATCCTCCGCCCACAGATCCCCATGAATCGCATACGCCCGGCTCCGCGATCCGCCGTTGCAAATTTCGAGGTAGCGGCACTCGGCGCATTTGCCTCCGAGCTTGCGGGGGTGTTCACGCAGTTTCTCAAGTACCTCCATTGGCTGGTTCGTCCAAATATCGGAAAAATCCTGCGTAAGGATGTTGCCGATCATCAGGGGGAAGAACGGATCGGGTTTGACATTGCCTTCCGAGTCAATATTGAGTAGCTTGCGCCCGGCGCTGTTGCCACCCCAGGCGAGGAGACGGCGCTCCATCTCATCGGCCAGCTCGGGATACTTTTGGGCAAACCGGCGCTGGAAGAGGATCGCATCCATCTCCATGTTGCCAGTGACGATCTCGATCTCGCGACCACTCTCGTGGTACTCGAAGGCTTTGTTGAGGATATAATTGACCGCTGCAATCCGCTGCTCTTTGGTCAAATCCATCGCAAGATTGTCCAGTCCCCGACCGCTGTAGACAAGGTGGGAGATGTAAACCTTGGGGATGTTATGCTCTTCGGCCAACTCGAAGATGAACGCCAAATCGTCGTAGGTGTCTTTGGTCATCGTGAAGCGGATGCCCACTTTGGTACGGCCATAGCTGTTGAGGAGATCGACGGCTTTCATCGACTCGACGAAGGAGCCTTTGAGGCCTCGGAATGCATCGTGCACTTCGGGACTGCCGTCGATACTGATCCCGATGTAATCAAACGTATCGAGGATCCGCTCGGCGTTGCTTGTCTTGACGTAGAGGCCGTTGGTGGAGAGGTAGGTGACGATGCCCAATTCCTTGCACCGTGCGGCGATATCGTAGATGTCCTTACGGGTGAGCGGCTCTCCGCCGGAGAAGATGAGAAACTTCACGCCGTTGGCTTTGAGCCTGGGAAGGGTCTCCATGATCGCTTCGGTGGTGAGGACATCTTCGGAGTCGAGATCGGCGCGGGAGTAGCAGTGGAGACAACTGAGGTTGCAGCGATTGGTGAAGTTCCAGATCGCGATGCTCCCATCGAGCACCCGGGCGGGTTTCCCTTCGGTGACACTTTTGAGGAGGTTGGAGAGTCGGAACATTATTTCGCCGCCTTGGTGGTGTTGGATTCTGCCGTTTTGGGCTTGTAGCTGAGGATGTACTCGGTAATGGCTTGGAGTTCTTCCTCTTTGAGGGTAAATTTCGGCATGGCGTTTCGACGGTAGCCCAGCGTTTTGGAGACACTTTGGGGGTCACTGATCATCGCCCGGATTGTCGCGGCATCCCGCTTGGACGCGATCTGCTCAAACGGAGGGCCAAATGCCACCGCCGTTTGGTGGTGGCATCCCCAACAATACGTCTCGAAAACCTTCTTACCGCTGACCGCCCAGCCAGAGGAGGTCAAGGCAAGAACCATGAGAAAAAGAGCCGGTAGATTTCGCATGCTTTTCCTTACTTTTTCTCGTTCCCACGCTCCAGCGTGGGAATGCATACCGGAGATCCACAAGAGCATTTCTCTGCAAAAAAAACGTGGGCATGCATTCCCATCGAGGACGATGGGAACGAGTGAAATATTTGAAATGATACTACCACTATTTTGTTTTTGGGGAGTTGATTTGGCGCAAGAGTCTCACTCGGACTCGTCATCCTGATCCATTACGAAACCCACGACCAGCAGAGCCATGACAAATACGATCACAATCCCCGCATAAAGATAATCGATCATGCCGCCAGTTTGCCTTGTGCTTTCGCCAGAGATTTGAAACGACTCTTATCCTCGATCGAGCCAAACGCCCCCTCGGGGATGTAGTGAAAGTCCGGAGCATGATAAACCAGAATATCCTCCCCGATCCCCATCACCTCATCGATCTCATCCCAGCTCCATTGCACATCGCCCACATCGCTGTGGATTTCCAGCCCATCCTCATCGGCAAGAATCGTGATGGTTTTATCCCGAAAGGGAGAAGCCTGCCACGATGCCATCGCCCGGCGATGGGCAATGAGCCGCTTGCCGTAATACCAGTAGATCAACACAATCGTGGAAAACATCAACAACCCCACGGAGCCCTGCTTGAGTGCGGCAACCACCCCAAACTGAAGCAGCGCAATGAACAGCCAGCCGACGTAGCGTTTGCCCGAGTGGTTAAAGAGATACTTATACGAAGAGGCAAAGAGCTTCTCGACATTCTCCCGGCTCCAGTCATAGGTGATACGGATGGGATCAGACATGCTCTTCACACTCCTCGATGATCAAATCAGCCTTGCGCAGGCACCCCTCCTCTTCGAGTGCGGCGATCTGACGCAGCGTCTGCTCGTAGAGTCGTTCGTATTCGGCGGTGTAATGGGCATACTTGCGCTGCTCTTTTTTGGCGTACCACCACGCGACCACGATCGAGAGGGCAAACATCCCGTAAATATACCATTGCCACGCTTTGAGATTGAGCAGGACGATGAAGTACTGCACGGAGAAAAGGACAAAGAACTCGATCGAAAAGATGATCACCAGCGTCGAACTCTGTTCGAAGTCCAAGGTGTACTTTTCGATATCCCGAAGGGTAGCGAGTTGACGGTTGACCGTTTCAGCCTCCGTACGGCACGCTTCCGGCAGAGATGCCGTATCGATATCCCGCAGATGGATGTTGCTGAGATTGTACTCGACATTGATCTGTTTATAGTCTTCGAGAATCTCGGGATGCGCTTCCATGATGGCCATTATCTCCTCTTCGGAGACATCATTTTTGCCGGCGATCCGCTGCACATCCT
>JALVWV010000315.1 GCA_027023145.1 Campylobacteraceae bacterium
TTTTCGGAGGGTTCTATTCAGATAGAGGAGAGAAGTCGTATATTGGCAAAATTATATTGGGTATGCGGTTTCCTTACACCGCTTCTCTAGAGGCGCCCTGTATAGATGTATATGAGGACGCGACCTTGGTCGTGTTCCAATAATCATAAGTTACCAATTATAAATTTTCAACCATCTTTTCAAAAAAAGTGAGTAAAATACTCTCCTCAAGTCGGGGTGTGGCGCAGTCTGGTAGCGCGCATCGTTCGGGACGATGAGGTCGCAGGTTCGACTCCTGTCACCCCGACCATTACAGGTTTAATGCGTGCAAGTAATTTTTCAATTTTGGCAGACTCAGATGGATTTGTTTTTGCAATATCTATTGGTGCACAACACCCTACACAATCTCGACAACTTCTAACTTCTAACTTCTAACTTCTAATTTCTAATTTCTAATTTCTAATTTTACACCGTCCCCCCGCTGTCACTGTTGCGAATCTTCAACATCCCTTCCATACTCAAATAACTGTTGATTGCCCCCAAATAGGCTCGGGCACTTGCCAGCATCGTATCTAAGCTGAGACCGTGGCCGATGATGGCGGGTTCGTTGTCGTTGAAGGTGACTTTGACGGTGACGTTGGCGAGGGCGTCTTTGCCCTGGGAGACCGATTTGACACGGTAGTCAAGGAGGCGACCGTGGTGGCCAGTGATGCGGTCGATGGTCTTGAACACCGCATCGATTGTCCCATCCCCGATCCCGGCATCGGTGATCTCTTTACCCTCATGGGCGATGGTGACCGCAGCACTGGGGACGCCTCCGGTGGAGTCCATCAGTTGCAGAGCGACCAGCTCATACGTTTTTTCGATATTGGTCATTTCGGAGGTGACCAATGCACGGATGTCGTCGTCGTAGATCTCTTTTTTCTTATCTGCCAGCTCTTTGAAGCGTTCAAAAGCGCTATTAAGCTCTTCGTCGCTAGGGGCGAAGCCGAGTTTGGCCAGTTTGTCTTTGAACGCGGCGCGTCCGGAGTGTTTGCCTAGCACCAGTGTATCGTTTAGATCGAGCCCGATCTCTTCGGGGCGGAAAATTTCGTAGGTGAGTTTATTTTTCAGTACTCCGTCTTGATGGATGCCGCTCTCATGCGCAAACGCATTTCTGCCCACGACGGCCTTGTTGGGTTGAGGCTCGATGCCAGTGATGGTGGCAATCAGGCGGCTGGTTGGGTAGATTTCACGGGTATTGATGTCGGTGTGAAGATTGCCGTAGTAGTTGGATCGGACTTTGAGCGCCATGACCACCTCTTCGAGTGCGGCATTCCCGGCGCGTTCTCCCAGACCATTAACGGTGCATTCGATCTGGCGGGCACCTTTGTGAACGGCTTCGAGGGAGTTGGCGACGGCCAGTCCGAGGTCGTTGTGGTTGTGGACTGAGATGATGGCGCGGCCGGCAACATGATCGACCAGTTCGGCAATCCGCTCACCCACTTCGTTGGGCATGAGGATCCCGACGGTGTCGGGGATATTGATGGTACCGGCTCCCGCTTCGATGGTGGCGGAGATGATCTCTTTCATGAAACCCATGTCGCTGCGCCCGGCATCTTCGAGGCTAAATTCGACATCTTCAACAAAGGTGCGAGCGTACGTCACGGCATCGACGGCGCGGCGGATCACTTCGTCAGGGGTCATCTTGAGTTTGTACTCCATGTGGATGGGACTGGTGGCGATGAAGGTGTGGATCCGCTGCTTGGGGGCTTTGGCGATCGCCTCTCCAGCAGCCTTGATGTCGCTCTCGAGTGCACGCGCTAGAGAACAGACAGTCGACTGGGTGACCCGTTGGGCGATTTTGTCGATCGCGTCGAAGTCGCCGGGGCTGGCAGCGGCAAATCCCGCCTCGATCACATCGACCCCGAGGCGCTCAAGCTGGGTGGCGATCTGGATCTTCTCTTCGGTGTTCATAGAAGCGCCGGGGCTCTGTTCTCCGTCACGCAGAGTGGTATCAAAAATGATGATTTTATCTTGGTTCATGGTGGCTGCCTTTGAAAATAGTAGAAAACGATTCTCTTATTTTACCCAAAAAGGGTTTGGGAGAAAGCAATAGGTGGAAGGTTGGGAAAACTAGAGTGAGAGTAGAAGGAGAGTCGAGGCGATCTTGGTAAAGATAGTTTTCGGGTGCGCAATAATATACGTCATGGCGTTCTCCTTGATTTTTGCGCATTATACACAGAATGGATAAAAAAAGCAAGGGTTATTTACGTCCAAACTTACGCTTCTCCATCGTGCGTACGGCTCGGATGGGGCCGTAGAGGATGTATCCCCAGACAAGGAGAGTTAGTCCTTCGGCGCTGAAGAGGTAAAGGAGAGAGGCGATGAGCAGCAGCAAAATCAAGACTTTGTTGACAATGGGTCGGTCAAGCTGGACGGTTTTGAAAGAGGGGTAGCGGATGTTGCTAACCATCAGAAGGGCGATGGGGAGGGAGACGATTAGCAGGATAATTGACCAACTATGCAGATGGTACTCTTCGAAGAAGAGCAGGGAGGTAGCGAGTGCGATAGCTGCGGTAGGGATGGGGAGACCGATGAAGACGTTGGGATCATTCTGGGCAGTAGTGACATTGAATCGTGCCAGTCGTACGGCACCGAAAATGACATAGAGGGCGCTGAGAAGAATCCCAAATCGCCCATGATACTGCCCGACATAAAAGTACAAAAGCATCGCAGGAGCAATTCCAAAGGAGATGATATCGGCCAGAGAATCAAACTCGACACCAAAACGACTCGTGGTGTGGGTCAGGCGGGCGACACGACCGTCGAGTCCGTCGAAAAGGAGTGCCAAAAGAATGAGCCAGGCTGATTGCGTGAAGTGACCCTTGCTCCCCTCGATTAGACTGAGTACCCCGACAAAAATACTCGAGGCAGTCAGGAAATTCGGGAGGAGATAAGTGAGTTTGTTTGGCTGCATGGTTACGCCTTGGACTGCTCCTCGTCGGATGCTTGTTCTGCCGCTTCTTTCGCTTTCGCCTCGGCTTCAAGCTCCTGCTTTCTTGCTTCCATCTGCTTGCTCTTTTCCTCTTTTTCCTCGGCGACTTTGTCCCCGTGCGCCAGTTGAGATTCGATCCCGGCCTCTTGCTCGTAGGTCGCGATAATATCGCGGACTTTGTCCCCCTCGATCACTTCGACGTTGAGGAGGACACTAGCCATCTCCTCGATCGCTGGAGCATATGCGTTCAGTGTTTCTTTGACGTGGGCATAACGCTCATCGAGAAGTGATTTGACTGCCTCATCAATCGCTTCAGCCGTTTTTTCACTGTAATCTTTGACACTTTGACCTCCGCCGAGGAACATGCCACCTTGGGACGATTCGAGCACCATGAGACCAGCGACATCACTCATACCGTAACGCATGATCATGTCCTTGATGATATCAGTGGATCGTTGGAGGTCATTGCCAGCTCCAGTCGAAATATCGCCGACAAAAACCTCTTCAGCGGCACGCCCTCCAAGGAGGACATCGATTTCCGCCATCAGTTCGCGTTTTTGCTTGAGAAAACGGTTCTCTTCGTCGGGGAGATGAAGTGTGTAGCCGAGTGCCCCCAAACCGCGTGGGATGATCGAGACTTTGGTGACACGGGTGGCGCCTTCGGTGAGTTCCGCCATGAGGGCATGACCGCTCTCGTGATACGAGACGATCTTTTTTTCAAGTTCGTTGATTTTGCGGTTTTTCTTTTCAAGCCCCACAAACGCACGTTCGATCGATTCCATCAGGTCGGATTGTTCGATCTCTTTTTTACCAGCGCGTCCAGCCAGCAAAGCTGCTTCGTTGATGATATTGGCGAGATCCGCTCCGGCTAGACCGGCGGTGGCTTTGGCGATCTCGTGCATATCGATGTTGGCGGAGAGCTTGACGTCTTTGCTGTGGATTTTTAGGATTGCCAGGCGCCCTTCAAAATCAGGTTTGTCTACAAGCACCTGTCGATCAAAACGTCCGGCACGCAGCAAAGCTGCATCGAGAACCTCGGGGCGGTTGGTCGCGGCTAGGACAATGACGGGGGTATTGGTGCCGAAGCCATCCATCTCGGCGAGGAGTTGGTTGAGGGTTTGTTCTCGTTCATCGTTACCACCCATGGCTCCTCCGGCGGCACGGCTTTTGCCGATTGCATCGATTTCGTCGATGAAAATGATGGAAGGGGCGTCTTTTTTGGCCTGCTCAAACAGATCGCGTACCCGGCTGGCACCCACCCCGACAAACATTTCGATGAAGCTCGATCCGCTCACAGAGAAAAACGGCACGCTGGCCTCTCCGGCGACGGCCTTGGCCAACAGGGTTTTACCGGTACCCGGAGGACCCACGAGGAGGACGCCCTTGGGGATCTTGGCGCCGAGTTCGATGTAGCGCTCGGGGTATTTGAGGAAATCGACAATCTCTTTGACCTCATCTTTGGCCTCTTCGACGCCAGCGACATCGTCAAATTTCGTCTCAGGCTTCTCTGCGCTGATGAGTTTGTTGGCTTTACCGACCCCCAGTATCCCTCCTCCCATGCTCTTGGACATCCGTTTAGCTAGGAAGATCCAAATAGCAAAAAAGATCAAAATCGGCAAGAGCATACTGATGAGTTCATTGATGATGCCATTGTTCATCACGCCGCTGTACTCGACTTTGTGCTCATCGAGGAGGGGGATGAGTGTGGGGTCGTTGGCCGGGACTTTTTCGGCGATGTAGCGGATAGGAGAAGCCTCTTTTCCCTTCGCCTCTAGGATGCTGGGAGTGATTTTGATGGAAGCAATTTTATCGGATCGGATCAGCGCTTTGATCTGGGAATAGCTGACCGATTTCGTGTAAGTTTTATTGCCTTGATTTATCATGGTCTCGATGCCACCCTGCTGACCGATAAAGACTTTGAAGATCATGATAATGACGATCGAAAAGATCGCAAAAGCAAGAAGGGGGTTGTCGTTGAAAAAATTGTTGTTTTTGTCGTCATTGTTTGGCATGTTGGGTTGCTGGTTGGTCATGGTTATCCTTTGGTGTAGACGAGGGTGACCCATTCGTCTTTTTGTTTCCGTGTTTGTAGTGTCATATCGTGAAATGAATCTGTAACTATAGACTCTTTTGTCTCCAAAATCCCTGAAAGGATCAAGGTACCTTTTTCGTTTACGCTTTTCTTGAGTTCAGGGGCGAGGGCACGGAGAATGTCGGCAATGATGTTGGCGATGACGACATCATACGTCCCTTTGGCTTGATTGACAGAGCCTTCCCAGAGGTGCTCATAGGTTTCATTGTTGAGCTTGAAATTCTCAGTGGCACTCTCTACCGCAAGGGGATCGACGTCACACAGATCGACCCGGGCACCCCGTTTGCGGGCTGCCAGTGAGAGAATGCCACTGCCGCAACCCACATCGAGGAGGCGCTGGTCAGGCTGGACGTATTCGCTCACCGCTTCGAGACAGGTGAAGGTGGTAGCGTGGTGTCCGGAACCAAAGGCGAGGGCGGGGTTGATGAGGATGTTGGTCTTGCCCTCCATCGGAGGATACCACTCGGGATGGACATAGAATTCCCCCGCTTCGATGGGCTGGATGGAGTCCTGGTATTGCTGGATCCAGTCGACGTTCTCTTTCTCCTCTACGGTGCAGGTGATCCCTACTTCCTCGCCCAGTTTTTCCAGTGCTTCGACGATGGGCATGACGTCCGATTCGCTACGGACAATCACTCGATCGGAGCCGATCTCGACTCCATCCTGTGTGAGGTTGGCGACGTAATCGGCCACGAGATCGACAAACGCCTTCCGGACGCCGATGGTGAGTTCGTAATACTTATCCTGCATGAGCGACCTTGAATGCCTCAGCCAGATCGAGGGTGCCTTCGTAAAAAGCTTTGCCTACAATGGTACCATCGACCCCAGCATCGAGAAGGGCATGGATATCACTCATATCTTTGAGTCCGCCGCTGGCG
>JALVWV010000316.1 GCA_027023145.1 Campylobacteraceae bacterium
TGTGATACTCAGATCCCGGTAGGTCTCCAGTGTAGGAGCGGGAGCATGTGCACTGTCCAAGGCATAAGCTATGATGACCTTCAGAGCCTTCCCTCTTTTGGTAATAACCTCTTTTAATTCATCTCGTGTGTCAATCTTATCCTTACCAACCCGTGCGATGAGCAGGTTGATATCCTCGATGTTTGAGGGAGTGACACTCTGGATATCCAGCGCATGATAGGTACTCACATCGGGCGCCTTGGCTGTATCTGGGTTTTCTGCATAATTTATGATAGCAGTAAGGGATTGTTGTCTTAGATTTTCTATAGGGAAAACCCCCTCTTCACAACCAGTAAACAACAAGGTTGCAGCAGCAACGATGAGGAGTAGAGTGTTTCGTGTAAAAGCAAGTCTCTTAATCATATGATTCTTCCTTGTAATTATTAGGGGTCCCTCTCGGGAACTTTATAATGATAACAAAAAAAAGTCAACTAAATGTCAAAGATTTTCGACCATCTTCTTCGCCAGCATCTCAAGATCATCACTTCACTCAGGTAAACCGGACACGTACTCCATGACCGTAGCAAATTATTTCAGCACCCCATAGGCACTGCCATTGCCTAAAATAATTACATCATACAGACTATTGTTTGGTGCAAATACGGCATTGCCCGATTGGTTTCCATGAGAGTTTCCGCTGATTTGAGGCAAAAACTCATTCCAGGTTTTTCCGCCATCTTTAGACTCTATGACAGTGAGCGAGCCAGTTATAGAAGCTAAGATTCTGTTCGAATCTGCAGGATCGATGCCCAACAAAGTCAGCTTTTTGATGTCGGTTTCAATACCATCTATCATCAACCCGTTATCCTCACCCATGATCACCGTGCTTGTTCCGTTTGCAATATTTGTCTTTTTGAGCTTGAACTCTTTGGTATAAATCAGACCTGCATATTTCGTCCCATAATTCTTTTGGGTGTCAACCTCGTAATTGACAGCATCGATTACCGCTTGAATCTCCTCGGCTGTTGGGTGTGTCTTGTCTGCGTAGTTTCCATGTTGCAACGCATGCAAATAGTGTACCGTTCCTCTTGCCATTGATACACCATAGATAGCGTTGATTTGACTTCTTGTTGCTGGTGTATTGTCCTGATTTCCATTGATATCATCAACGACTGCTTTGTAACCACTTAGATTTGCATCATCCAGTACTTTCTGGATCTCCTCCGCTGTCGGATTGCTGGAGTCATTATAGCTTCCGGCCTGCAAAGCGTTCAGATAATTTACACCAAACTCGGCTCCGCTCACTCCACTAATAGAATTGATCTCTTCGGCTGTGGCGATTGACTTGTCAGCATTTCCATTAATGTCATCAATAACCGCATTGTAACCACTGTCATCGTCAGTATCCCCGGCATGAACCTTTTTTTCGCGAGTCGGTTTGTCGATGAATGTCGTCACCAGTACTGCATTTCCGCTTCTGTCGAACAAACCGCTGAAGACATATTCATCTTCGTCCAGCCCGCTTCCATAATCATTATAGTGATCCGGAAGATTATTCAGTGGCATTTTGATAACCCCAAACTCTGCATTGATGGCATAAACATATTCTCCATCACAATAGACATCTTTAAACGAACGGCTGATTCCCGGCAAATTTGTAACCTGGAAACCGTTTCCGTGTTTTCTGATATCTGTAATCTTTTTGACCTCACGCTGACTGTCATCCGTAAAATGCTTAATGACCAGAATATCATTAATCGCTCCTACTTGATACCCGGCTATCACAAGTGTATCGCTGCTCTCATCGTAGTATCTTCTGACCCTGATGCTTTCTTCAAGATACATATAAATACTGATATCCTTTAATCGCTCAAACTCCAAATTCTCTTTGTTGAATCTATAGATACCGGAACGATCCTGTGCATAAAAGCTGCCTTGTATCCATTGTGTCCAATAGACATCTCCGAGTATACCTCTCAAACCAGCTGTATAATGCCAACTCTCGCCGGAATCATTTGAGAAGAATGCCGCTGAATCCATATAGGTTTGCATCATCTCTTTTGGATTGTCAGGGTTGATGGCTATATCTGTTGAGACCATATTGTCCATACCTCTGTTTTGAACACCAGACCACCAAAAAGAGACAGAATCGTCTGTAGGGGATATGTTAATTTTGTGGTTATTGCTATGCACCCCGTCTTTATAGATGGATATATTTCCATAATACCACTTTATCTTTCCATCGTATTCGGATCCTGAGTTTGAGACTTTGCTTGTATAAGAGTCAAATGTTTTTCCATTATCAGATGAGACTTTAATCTCTATCGTATTGGCAACATATATTTTTCCGCCGTATGAGTATGCAGTATTGATTCCGGAAAATGCAGGGAAATATGAGGTACCAAAACTCATTTTGCCCAATTGATAACTCTCTGTAAAAGAGGTATAAGAGCCGTTGTCTCCAAGTGACCAGTGATGTGTGTTTCTTTGCCCTTGTATGAACCCTTTTGAGTAGACTTCTCCATTGATATGTGCTGCCTCTGTAACGCGCTCAAACGTATCGCTGCCATCTGTTACGTTCAGTCTGTAGACTACATCCTGCATAATCAGATAGAGATAGGTTTTTCCATTTGTGGTATCCACATGTTTCAAGAGTGCACCGGAGGATCTTGTGAACTTGTTGCCTTTGTGGAACCTGACCAAATTCAACCCCTTGTACAATCGGGTAAAATGGTATTTCCCATTACGTATATCACCCTTTGTGTGTACATAGACACCGGCGGTATTTTCGGTATCGTCATTGTCTCCAAATGCCAAAACATAGAGTTTGTTGCCGATCGCTTCACCGTTATCAAGCGGATAAACTCCCTCTTTATGCTCAAAAATGGAATCGGTAATATTCTTCCAGCTGTCATCAGCTTTTGGATCCCCTTCAGCAACAAAAAGTCCGCCTTTGCCCACGACAAAAAGTTTGCCCTGAAGATTGACTATATCGCCATAATAATAGGTTCCGGATAAACCTGTCGGATTCTTTTTGCCCTGAAGGATAACGCCATACTCTTTGTGCTCATTAAATGTTGTAAGATCATGCGGAATATCTGTAATATCTACCCAGACACCAAGTTTTTGGAAATATCCGGGTACTGTCCCTAGTTTGTATCCTGATGCAAAATAGGCAATAAACCTTTTCCCTTCCTGACGTATAGTGATTTTGTTTGTTTTCAGGTATCCATATCCAATATTGTGAGAATGCCATGTCTTGCCTCTATCGGTACTGAAAGAGAGGACTCCATAAGTAGCCACACCAAAAAGCCAATCAGGATGTGTCGGATGTTCAACAATAGAGAAGAGTCGGGGAAGTGTGTATTTTTCTGCACCTTTTCCTAAATCTTTTGCATGGACGTTTGAGACCAGCATCTGAAATGTTTTTCCTCCATCATGCGAGATACTTATCGCGCCCATGTCTCCATTTTCGATAACCGTCTTGCCATCACTGTGATGAAAGAGCAAATGATGTGACCCTCCAGAGCCTATACCCAAGATTTTGATCTTCTTCGTCTCTCCGCCGTCGTTGGTAACGTGCATCAGGTTTTCCAATGTCTCCTGGCTTACGATCACGTCTGCATCATCTTGAGCGGATGCCCCTTTGTCATCAGTAACCACACAGGTGTAGGTGTGCGTACCTGGTTCGAGTACCGGTGTCGTGTATATCCGGCCGACACCGACTTGTGTTGCGCCCTGCATCCATTTGTATGATACATCCGTTCCGTCTGGATCGTGACCGATGCAGCGCAGCTGAGCCCTGGTGTTCTTCCGGATCTTCTGATCTGCTCCGGCATCGGCTGTGGGGGCTTGGTTGGGGGCGCGTACAGGAGTAGGCGGTGTGGGTGAGGTCGGTGCTGGTGTTGGTGTAGTCGGTGTGGGTGAGGTCGGTGCTGGTGTTGGTGCTGGTGTTGGTGTAGTCGGTGTGGGTGCGGTCGGCGTTGGTGTTGGTGCTGGTGTTGGTGTAGTCGGTGTGGGTGCGGTGGGTGCGGGTGCGGGAGTATATCCGCCTATGATAACCAGCAGTTCCCGGATCGTGTCTACCTCATCAACTGTTCGATCGGCTACGAGGCGGTTGATCGCATCCAGGTTGGACGCATCAACCCCTGTGATACTCAGATCCCAGTAGGTCTCTACGGTGGGAGCTGGAGCATCTACGTGATCTGATACATAAGCTGTGATACGTCTCAGAGCCTTCTGGCGTCTGTCTATAATATCTTTCAATTCCTCTTGTGTATCGACATCCTCATCATCGACTAGAGCGATCAGCAAATTAATGTCTGAAACATTGGAGGGTGTGACTCCTTCTATGCCAAGCGCAAGATAATCTTCCACATCAGGTGCCTTTGTCGTGTCAGGATTTTTTGCATAGTTTGTTACGACTGAAAGGGGCTGCTGCTTCAAATCCTCTGCGGGGAAAATCCCCTCTTGGCATCCTGTCAGCAACAGCACTGCAGCGGTAAGGGTTGGGAGTAAAATATTGTTGGAAATAGTAAATATTTTCGTCATCAGGTTTTCCTTGAATAGGGATAAATTGCGGGGAAGTGTACAGGAAAAAAGTCAAATAAAAGTCAACTAAATGTCAAAGATTTTCGACCACTTTCTTCACCAACGGCTCGATTGCCTTATCGTACGCAAAACAGCGATCCCGCCGACAGGCCAGCATCATCGCATCTTCCACCGTTTTGTAGAGGATAAACGGATACGGCGTGGCTGCCTTGATGGCCTTACGCAGGGCGGGAAGCCGGTCGGGCTTGGCCTTGAGGACGATGTAGCCGCGTTGTTGCTCCAGTGCTGCCAGGACGCCGTAAGGAGCCGATGAGGGGTAGCGGTCAATCACCGGACTCCCCTGCTCCAAAATGGTTTGAGCCGCTGCACCATACGACGGGGTATCGGTGAGGATTTCCAGCCGCATGAGATTTTCCGCCATCACCGGCAGAGCTGCGCGGTAGGCGTTGCCCTCCATCGAGGCGGGCGAGGCGAAATCCCCATCGCTGTCCATCCAGTGCCCCTGCGCACCGAAGCGCCGGATCGCCTCATCACTCAGCGTACGCGCCCGCACAAGGTAACGCTCCGTTTGTGTCGCTTCGTACGTATCGAGGAGTGCGAGGATCACAAAGGTATAATCCTCCATGAGTGCCGGGACTTTCGGGGCTTTGCCCGGCAAGACTTGATGGTAGAGTGTTCCCTTGACGTAGAGATGCTCCAGTAGAGCATCCATTGTCTCATGCGCCGTTTGTGCCAGAGTAGGGTCGGCTACCGACGCGGCATAGAGCCCGTGGATCATCAGCCCGTTCCATGCGCTGAGAAGTTTGTGGTCGATGAACGGATAGGGTTTGAGGGTGCGCAACTGGCGCAGCACTTCGACGGCTTGGGCTGCTTGGGCGGGATCGACCTTGATACGGGTATTGAGCCAGGGATTGCTCTGCCCGTGCTCGAAGTTCCCCTCCCAATTGATACCAAAATGCTCCAGCACCTTCTCCGCATCATCGATCCCGGTCTTTTTGAGCGCAGCAAGTGCTTCCTTGTAGGTGTAGACGAAGTAGTGCCCCTCTTCCGTATGCCCCGTCTCCGGGTCGAGACTGTCCGCATCGCTGGCACTGAAGTACAGTCCCCCTTTCCGGTATCGCGCCCCGAAGACCTGAGCCGTCTCCGTGATGATTTTCTTGTAGAGCGATTTGCCAGTCAGGCCATACGCAATCCCATACGCCTCAAGCAACTCGGCATTGGTATAGAGCATCTTCTCAAAATGGGGGATCCGCCACCGCGCATCGGTGCTGTAGCGATAGAAGCCCCCCTCGATCTGATCGTAGATCCCCCCTTCGGCCATGTGATCGAGCATCGCGGTGGCCATCTTCAGTGCCTTGGCATTGCCGGTGAGCCGAT
>JALVWV010000317.1 GCA_027023145.1 Campylobacteraceae bacterium
AACGGGATTTTCCTATCGATCGCCTCAGCCATTGCCGAGAAACATGGTGCCGAGGCGCTCTACATCGGGGTCGTCGAAGAGGACAGCAGTGGTTATCCCGACTGCCGCGAGAGTTACATCGAGGCGATGGAGCGTGCAGTGAACCTCGGGACACGCGATGAGACTCAGATAAGCATCCGGATGCCGCTGGTGCACCTCAGTAAAGCACAGATTGTCTCCCGGGCATTGGAGGTGGGTGTGGATCTGAGCCATACCTGGAGCTGCTACCAGAATGAGGATAAGGCGTGCGGCGTGTGTGACAGCTGCCGGCTGCGATTGAAAGGGTTTGAAGAAGCGGGAGCCGTCGATCCGATCGCGTATAAATAAAGGGCAAAAGTCTCTGTGGGGTTTGGACTTCAGTCCAACAAACGCGTCAGCGTATCTCATATCTCAGGAGCAGGGACTTGAGTCCCGTCAGGCAGGACTGAAGTCCCGCCTCCTTGATTCCAGTGGGACTGAAGTCCCAGCCCCTTTTACACGACTGAAGTTGCGTCCCCAATCACAAATATACCAATACACAGTCCGCAATTGCGCACCTACTGTCCCTTCTCATCAAGGGTTTGTTGATACTGGGTACGCATGCCGGGCTTGGCTTCTTCGGGTATGATCAGTGGGCAGTGTGCTCGTCCAATATCCCACCCTTTTTTGTAGTCGATAGAGGAGGCAGAGAGGGTGTAATTGCGCCGGAAATACCCTTCGCCAGTGTGGCAGCCGTCGATGACACCTTTTTTATAATCTGTCGAAACATTGCGACCAAAATTGTGACCCTTGTAGCAAAAGTAGCCCGCTTTTTCCATATAAGGGAAACATCGCCCGCCGGATGGGATACATCCATTAAGCACAAAGAGTAACGTTATGGAGAATAGAATATATGGTTTCTTACGCCAATGCATAGTAACTCCCATCTTTTTGGTATAATTTTACCACAAAAAAGTAAAAACCACTTGGAGGTGCATATGGCCACTCTGTTTCAGCGGCGTGTTTGGGAAGCGTTGCGTCTGATTCCGCGTGGGCGGGTTACGACGTACGGGGAGATCGCCCGCTATCTCGGTACCGGTGCGGTGCGGGCGGTGGGGACGGCCGTCGGGAACAATCCCGATGCTCCGGAAGTCCCGTGCCATCGGGTAGTACGCGCTGGTGGGACGATCGGGCGGTACAGCGGTGGAGATGGTGTGCCGACCAAGATCGCCTTGTTAAAAGAAGAGGGGATCACTGTGGCTGACGGGCGAGTGGTTGCTTTTGACCAGTTGATGTGGTATTATCCTCCGAGGTTGCGAAAGGATGAGCCCGTTGCAGGAGCAGGGACTTCAGTCCTGTCAGGCAAGACTGAAGTCCTGCCTCCTTGATTTCAGTGGGACTGAAGTCCCAGCCCCTTTTATGCGACTTCAGTCGCGTCCCTGATGACGCTCAACAATCGGTCACCAGCCCCTCGGGGAGTTGATCTTCCTGACCAGGAAAGATACTCTCCACTGTGAGTTCGGGGTGGATCAGTTCACGGAGTTTGCGCTGGGCGACCATCTTGGTTGTCAGGCTGCTCATGGAGCATCCATTGCAGCTGCCGGCAAGCTCGATCCACGCCGTGCCATCCTTGACACCGAGGTAGCGCATGGTTCCGTTGTGGGAGGCGACGTAGGCTTCGACACTGGGGAGGAAATTTTTGATCGCGACACAGAGGTCGTCGTCACTAAAAGGCATCATGATGGTTTCCTTGAAACATTTTGGGAAATATAGCTAAAGAGCCTTAATGGTAAGTTAAAGGAGTCCCATGCGGTGTGTCAGTTGTCATACATTCTCAGTCGATGTTGTCTGCCCCTCGTGCGCCAAGCGGTTGTTGCGACCGACGATCTCGCGCCGGACGGTGGGGACACTCGAGGTGGTGAGTCTGTTTCACTACTCGGTGATCGAGCCGTTTCTTCTGACCAAACATACCCCGCTGGGGCATCGGATCTATCGTTACCTCGGGCGGCATTATGTCGCTCCGTTTGTGGAGGAGTATCGGTCCCAGATGGGCATGCCCTTTGGTGTGGTCGGCGTGGATGAGCATGTCGGGCACGGTTATGCTCACACCGCGCTCTTGACCCGGGCGATTGATCATCCGGATATCACTGTCACCCACGGTGCCCTTCTGGCACGCAACCGAGTCAACTACGCGGGCAAAACCCTCCAGTATCGCCTCGATCACCCTCGGGATTTTCGCTACATCGGTCCAAAGGGACAACAGGTGGTGCTGGTGGATGATATTGTTACGACCGGGATCACACTCCAGGAGGCTGTGGGGGAGTTGAAGCGCAACGACCTCACGGTGCTCTTTGCGGTGACGTTGGCTGATGCTCAATATTAATATTACGCTGATCTATAATGTTTATTACGGTATTATCACGACAGCAAGTAATATTTATATCTGTTGGTTTGACAAAAATTTGACAAAAAACGGTTAAAATGTCAAAATAATTTTCAAACACATTTTCCAAGGAGGAGAGCCTATGCGAAAAAAGCAAGGGATTATCGTGTCAATCATCGCCCTGTTCTGGCTGCCGCCGACCCTAGCATCCGGCGTAGAAATTCACAATCTGAATGAAGCAGTCAATATCGCTGGTCGGCAGAGGATGTATACCATGCGGATGCTCAGGGACTATACGATGATCGGCGAAAAACTTACTTACAAGAAACCCGCTGATGATCTGAAAAAGATCCAAAAAAATTTCCAGGAAGCGTATGAGTCTCTGGTCGCTTTTGTCAAAGACCCGACACTCTCGGATGAACTCAAGCAAGTTGGTGCCCGATGGGATGCTGTGCAGACAATCATGAAAAAGCCTCCCAAAAAAGAGGAGGCGAGCTCCTACTTTGATGGAGCCATGGCTTTCCGGAAAGACCTCAATGCTTTTGTCGAGCACTTGGCCAAAAGTCAAAAAAAAGCGACAGCACAGGTGGTCAATGTTTCCGGGCGCATGCGGGCTATCTCCCAAGCACTTGCTGCCATCTACCAGCTCCGTGCATGGGGGATGCCTCATGCTGAGGAGAAGATCAAAGTCACCATGAAGCTTTTTCGTCAGGGGCTGGATTATCTAAACAAAGCCAAAGAGACGCAACCCCCGATGCGGGCGATTCTCAAGGACTTGGAGAAGACATATCTCTTCTTCGATTTCATGAATCAGTCGAAGGTCTTTACCCCCACACTTGTGATCAAAAAAACCGACGCGATGCTCCACAAAGCTTCCAAGCTGACTGAGCTCTATGTCCAATCAACACACTAAGGAGAAAATAATGAAACGGTTACTGAAAAAAATGGGTACAGCGGTTTTGCTGCTGTCGCTTGGTACGTTTGGAGTCCTGCATGCTTCCGGATCCAATGTCGAGACACTGAAACTGATCCGCACAGCTATGGTCTCACGGGTTTTTATCCAGCATGTTGCCAAAGACTACCTCTATGCCGGCAACAATGTTGCCGTCACCAAAGCCCGTAAGGATATGGCAATAGCGCTCAAGAAGTTTGATGCCAAGCAGAAAAAGCTCACCGACTCAATCAACGATCCCAAGATCGAAAACCTGATGGCCTTTATCGAGATGAACGTCGAGGAGATCAAAGATACGATCAAAAAGCCCTACAGCCTCGACAACGCTGCCGTGGTGATCGATTTGGCCGAAGCGATCTCCGAAGGGGAGTTTAAAATCGCCAAATTTCTCCGTAAAAAATATAACGTAAAAGCTGCTTTGTTCAAAGGAGCACGCTATCAGATCGCCGAGATTGCCAAATACTACATCGCGTATCAATCCGGGCTCAAGGATGATGTGACGGTTCGTCAGATGAACAATTCCGTCGAGACCTTCAAAAAGATACTGCAAGGTTACAAAACCAACAAAAATAATAACGCAAAAATGAATCAGATTGTCAACCGCATCGACAAGCTTTGGAAGATTGTCCATCAGTTTTATCTGGATATCGAGGAGGGCGGATTGCCGCTGATTGTCTATCAAACCTCAGACAAACTTGATCAGCAAACTTATGCCTACATACAAGAGGCACTGAAAATAAAAGCAGCCCGCAAAGGGAAATAAATGAAAAAAATATTGGCCGCAGCCCTGCTGGCAGGGATCCTCTCATCAGGCGTATTGTCGGCAGCAACACGGGGCGATGTCCGAGTGCTTGAGGCTTCCGACAGTATCCGTCTCGCCAGCAGTCGACTCGCCAAGGAGTATCTGCTCTACCTCCAGTTTCCCCACAAACACCGCTTGCAGGCGCTACTCAAAAAGGATTTGGCGACCCTGGAATCGGGCATGCACGATATCGCCATCTCGACCAAGGATCCCAAGACCAAGGGGGTCTTGAAGTTTTTTGCCTACGAGAAAGTACAGATTGAGTCCCTGCTGCAGCAGCCTCCCACGATCAAGGGGGCTACGGAGATCCTCGATTTTAGTGAAAGTTTTTTCGAGGGCTCTACTGCCATCGCCCGGCGCCACCAGTACGTCCCGGCTCCCGAAGAGGAGATGTGGCTCCTAACTCGCACCATGGATCAGATCCTCGAGGAGACGACCAAATACTACCTCGCAGCCCATGTCATCAAAGACGACCCCGAACTCAAAAACAAGATGCAGGAAGCATCGGCACGTTTTTCTCGTGCCCTCTCCAGGATCAATGCGTACCCCTATGATGCTGACCTCAAGCATGTCCGGCGCAAGATCAATACCCTGTGGGACACCCTTGCTGTATATCTCGAAAAGTCGAGCACTCTTCCGCTACCGTTGATTGCGACCTTGATGAGTGAGCAAATGGAAACATCGATCGATACCCTCGGGGTCTATCACAGCACAAACCAATAAAAGAATTCAGGAGAAGCTATGCGGAACAGGACGATCTATTATGTGATATTGCTCATGATCACAGGCGCACTTGCTTGGCTGGGATACCAGACGTATCATGCGGTTACTGTGTACTCTCAATCCAAGATCAATCGTACCGCTATTACTCAGACAGAGCATGTATCTGATCTCTTCTCGGCGGTACAGGAGGAAGCGACGATCAGCATGCACTATCTGGCTTCTTCTGGTGAAAACTATTTACCCGAACTCCGCAAAGCCCGTGCACGCAGTGATGCGGCATTGAAACCACTGGGGAAAGAGCATAATGTACTCAATCTCTCAGACATCAAGCAAAACCTCCAGTACGTTCGTGCCAGTGTCGATGCACTCAACAATGATGTCATTGCCATCCTTGTCGGTGGATACGACAAGGAGATATTCACCTCGCTCTTAGAGGCGCTGAAGCAACAAGCCAAATCCTATACGACACCGAAACTGCGCCACAAAGCACGTGCTTACGCGAGCATTGTTGGCACTGGCAATGATTTTGGACTCGAGCAGGCGTTTCTCGGCTATATTTTGGACAAGAAACAGAAAGTCTCAGATCGAAGCATGAGACTTTGGGAGACGCTTATCGAACGGGAAGGCACTCCCGATATCTCGATGGTCTCCGATAAAGTATTTCGTGACAAGTTGGCACATACCCTGTGGGGCGACAAGGACACCAAGCTAATCTCTGCGCTGCGTACGGATATTTTCTATCATATAAGGGATGGACAATTCTCTGCGACTTCAGAACAAGCCCAGAAGGCTTTTGCATCGCTAAAATCCAAAGTCAGTGCCACCCAGTCACTGCTCAAGAGGACGATGAATGAAGAGGTTGCGAGCAATGTTTCCTCTATCAAAACCCGATTGATCCAATACGCCATCGCCATGGTCATACTGCTGATGGCTATCTTTTTTATCGTCCGTTCGTACGGTCAGGCATCGATGGAACGGCATGCACTGGAAGAGACCCTCAAAGAGATGGTGAGTGATCTGGATGATGCCCGCAAAGCCAAGCT
>JALVWV010000318.1 GCA_027023145.1 Campylobacteraceae bacterium
CTTGGATCAGATCGAGGAAAGGAAGACCCCGGTTGGTATAGCGTTTGGCGATGGAGACAACAAGTCGGAGGTTGGACTTGGCCATGCGGGCTTTGGCTTTTTCACTCTTGGCTTTGCCGATGCGGATTTGGTTGAGGATCTCTTCGAGTTTTTTCGGGTCGAGGTTGAAGCTATTTTTACTTGCTTCTTTGGTCTCGAACAGTTTTTTGATCTCAACGTACGTGCTGACCATCGTCGTCTCAGGGACGGCGTTGGTGATGTCGTCTTTGGACATTTTGATGATGTTCTTCAGGATTTTTTCGTGGTTGGCACGGAGCTGGTCATTGAAGAGCTGGAGTTTGTACTCAAGACGTTTGAGCTCTTTGTCAAATCCATCATCACTTTTAAGCGCTGTCTCCATCGCTTTGACCAGTTCGTTGATGAGTTTGGAGGTCGGTCCGAGGTTGAGCAAGGCGAGTTTGACTTGATTTTTTTTGAAGGCAACCTTGAGGCGTTCGTGAAAAATCTTTTCGGCATTGTCCGGATCGTTCTCGATCACCTTGTTCATCTCATTGCGGGCACGAAGCCAGTCTCTTTTGGTCTTTTCAAGATAACCAAAACTCTCAACGACCTGATTGACCCGTTTGGTATCGGCCGGGTTGCCATCTTCTTCGGTACCCTCCTCATCCTCCTCATCATCACTCCCGCTCTCTTCGAAGCTTTTGAAGAGTTCCTTGACTCGACGTTCACGGTTGAGGAGCGGTTCTCTGTAATTGAGAATATAGTCAATAAGGTAAGGGACAGAGCAGATGGCATCGACGATGATGTCTTCGCCCTCTTCGATCTGTTTGCTTAGTTCAACCTCTTCCTCTTTGGTCAGGAGGGGGATTTTGCCCATTTCCCTCAGGTACATCCGCACCGGAGAGTCGGAGCGGCTCCACTCGAGGAGCTCCTTCTCTTTGGTCATGTCAAACTCTTCTTCGAGGTTGTTTTCCATCTGACGTTTACGGGCGGCGGCTTGTCGGCGATTTTCGTTGACAGTCAAATGCTTGGCATACTCGGAGGATGAGGCGATCTTGATGTTTTTCTCTTGGGCCATTTTGGCGATTTTTTTGGCTTGCGCAGCGGTGATCTGTTTGTCGAACTCTTTGGCAATGTTTTCGAACGTGACCATTTCACCTTTTTTCTTGGACTGAAACAACGCTTCGATCTTTTTCATACTCTCTTTGGCTGCCATGTATTTGCGCTCCTTGGGTCTCACCGTTTATGTGGTATAGTAAATAACGCGGATTATACCGAAATGAGGCTAAGAGGTGCCCTGTTGTGTGCTGCCCGCTTGGTATTTTTGGCTCTTTTTGGCTATAATCGCGGAAATTTACGCAGGGGGGAACCCCACCAAAAAAGGATCCAATTTGCAAGGAAAAGTGTGGAAATTCGGTGATCACATTGATACCGATCTCATCATAGCTGCGCGTTATCTCAATACCAGTGAGCCTTCGGAGCTTGCTAGGCATGTGATGGAAGATGCTGACCCGGAATTTGTCGCAAAAATGGCACCAGGTGATCTCATCGTAGCCGGGGTCAACTTCGGAAGCGGCAGCTCCCGCGAGCATGCCCCCATCGCCCTCAAAGCGGCTGGAGTGGCGGCAGTGATTGCGCCGAGCTTTGCCCGGATTTTTTATCGCAATGCGTTCAACATGGGGTTGCCGATCTTTGAACTTCCTGAGGCAGACGAGATCACTGAAGGGGATACGGTGCGTATCGACATGAGCACCGGTGATATCATCAATGAGACGCAGGGGAAAACGTACAAATTTACCCCCATTCCTCCCTTTATGCAGGAGTTGGTGGATGCTGGTGGGTTGATTGCTTATGCCCAGAAAGAGATCGCCGAAAAGGGGGCTGCATGAGCCAAAATTACACTATCGGCGTGATTAAAGGGGATGGCATTGGCCCGGAAATCGTCGATGAAGCGATTAAAGTACTTGACGCCGTAGCCGCCGTTGAGAATATTAATTTTACGTACAAAGAGATGCTCCTTGGAGGGGCGGCAATTGATGCGACCGGTGTGCCGCTTCCCGAGGAGACGCTCCAGGGGGTCAAGCAGTGTGATGCCGTACTTTTTGGCTCAATCGGTGGACCCAAATGGGACACTCTTGAGCGTCATCTGCGTCCTGAGAGCGGCTTGCTGGGGCTGCGAAAAGCGATGGGCACTTTTGCCAATCTTCGCCCGGCTACGGTATACGAAGAGCTTGTCAATGCCTCGACGCTCAAACCTGAAGTGCTCAAAGGGGTTGACATCATGGTTGTGAGGGAGCTCACCGGCGGGATCTACTTCGGTCAGCCGCGTGAACTGCATGCCGATCGGGCATTCAATACCATGGTCTATACCCGCGAGGAGGTACTTCGGATTGCCAGAGTGGCGTTTGAGATCGCAATGAAACGGGACAAACGCCTCTGCTCGGTGGACAAAGCCAATGTTCTTGAAGTGAGCCAGTTCTGGCGAGAAATTGTTGAGGAGGTGTCCGAGGAGTACCCTGAAGTGGAGCTCAGTCACATGTATGTCGACAATGCTGCGATGCAGTTGATCCGGGATCCAAGACAGTTCGACGTAATCCTTACTGGCAACATCTTTGGCGACATCCTTTCGGATGCAGCGAGCATGCTTAGCGGCTCGATCGGTTTGTTGCCGAGCGCGAGTACCGGGGAGGGAGTGGGACTGTTTGAACCCATCCACGGTTCCGCACCCGACATCGCCGGGCAGGGGATCGCCAACCCCATCGCGACCATTGCCAGTGCGGCAATGATGCTTCGGTATGCGCTGGAGGAAGAAAAGGCAGCCGACCGGATCGAAGCGGCGATCAAACGCACCCTCCATGAGGGGTACCGCACTGGTGACATCGGAGCGTACGATGCCAAAGAGATTTGCACGACCGACGAAATGGGTGGAATTATCGCCGATTATGCTTCGCAAGCGTAAGGGATAGGGATGGAACAGCGTGCACGCGTCCTCATTGACTGCCCCGACGAAAAAGGGCTGGTGTATAAGATATCCAAAGTCTTTTACGACCGGGATCTCAACATCGAAAACAACCGGGAGTTTGTCGACAAAGAGAGTAGCCGCTTTTTTATGCGGACGGTTGTGACGGGCGCTTTCGATCCGGACGACGTGAAACAGGCGCTCGAGAGGGTTATCCCATCCCGGTCGGATATTCGCCTGGTGCTCCCCCGGCGCAAGAAAATCGTCCTGCTGGCGACCAAAGAGGCTCATGCCCTCGGGGACATTCTTATCCGCCATGCTGACGGAGAGCTTGAAGCCGATATTGAGGCAGTTATTGCTAATCATGAGACACTGCGTCCTCTCGTTGAACGGTTTGATATCCCGTTTCACTTTGTCTCAGCTGAAGGAGTGTCACGTGAAGTGCACGAAGCGCAGGTGATGGCACAAATCGACCGATACGATTTTGACTACATTGTCCTGGCCAAATACATGCGGATTCTCACCCCGACGTTTGTCGCAGCCTATGACAAAAAAATTATCAACATTCACCACTCTTTCCTCCCCGCTTTCATCGGAGCCAACCCATACAAACAAGCGTATGATCGTGGGGTCAAAATCATCGGTGCCACGGCACATTTCGTCACCAACGATCTCGACGAAGGTCCCATCATCGCCCAGGATGTGATCCCGGTCAACCATCGATACGGCTGGGAAGAGATGCGTCGTGCCGGACGGGATGTGGAAAAGATCGTTCTCTCCCGTGCATTGGCGCTGGTATTGCATGACCGGGTGTTTGTGAATGGCAATAAGACGGTGATATTTTAAATGAGGAATTAGAAAGTAGAAATTAGGAATTTTGGTATGCGTTGCGGTGCAACGCTTTTATCTGAGGGGACGCGACTTCAGTCGCGTTTGGTGGATGGTGAGGTGTAGGGTGTTATCATAAGGAAAAAACGTGTTAAATATCGTATTGGTCGAACCACAAATCCCGCCAAATACTGGCACCATTGGGCGTCTGTGTGTCAACCTCGGAGCGACGCTGCATCTGGTCAAACCGCTGGGATTTGACATCGATGACAAGGCGGTCAAACGGGCAGGGCTCGATTATTGGTCTCAGCTTGATCTTGTGGTGTGGGAGAGTTTTGCCGACTTTCTCGCTGCGCATCCGATCGACGATCGCACCCATCTGGCGACGACCAAGACCGATCGGCTCTATTGGGATGCGGACTTTCAACGTGGAGATTACCTTCTGTTTGGCTCCGAAACTCGTGGGTTGGATGAGCGTGTGTTGCTCGAGCACCCCGATCGCTGCCTGACGATTCCGATGGGATCGGGTGGTCGTAGTCTCAACCTCGGGGTGAGTGTCGGGCTGGTGGCGTACGAAGCGCTGCGGCAGAATTACAAAGGGTTCGAGAAGATCACGATCCCCAATAAGGAAGCAGAATGAGTATCGGAGATATTGTGTATGTGATTGCGATTGTGGTGTTTTCGTGGATGACGTTTGCGATTATTCGGGGGAATTTTCAGCGGAAATTCAACGAACACGGAGAGCGGATCGATCTGATCGAAAAAGAGAAGCAGGAGGCAGAGGATCAGCGCAAGGCATAAGAGCCTCCGAAGATCAATGTCCCTCACCCCTAGCGATCTTTTCGATCAGTCGTGTCATTAGGCGCACCCCGGCACCACTGGCACCGTGGGGATTTTCGCCCCAGATTGATTCGACGAAAGCTGGGCCGGCAATGTCGATGTGCGCCCAGCGATCGCGGTGATGCTCATCAATAAATTCTCCGAGGAAAAGCCCGGCGGTGATCGCTCCGCCGTAGCGGGTGTTGGCGATGTTGCACACGTCGGCGATCTTGCTGTCGATTGCTTTGCGCAAGTGGCGGTTGAATTTCAGTTCAGTGGCGATTTCACCGCTGAGTGTCTCTCCCGCATAGAGCACTCTCTGTACCGGATCGGCATGGAAGCCCATCACGCCGGATGTGTACTGCCCCACCCCCACGACGCAGGCACCAGTGAGGGTTGCCAGGTCATAGAGGTAGTCAGCTTGGATCTCCTGTTGGGCGTAGGCCAGTACATCGGCCAGTACCAGACGCCCCTCGGCATCGGTGTTGCGTACTTCGATGGTTTTGCCGTTTTTGGCGCGGAGGACATCGTCGGGCTTGTAGGCATCGCCGCCGATCATATTTTCGACGGCACCGATGAAGCCGTGGACTTCGACGGGGAGGTTCAGCTCACTGACGGCCTTCAATATCCCCAATACGGCGGCACCACCGCTCTTATCTGATTTCATCGTCACCATGAAATCAGCTGGCTTGAGGCTGAGTCCCCCGCTGTCGTAGGTGAGTCCCTTGCCCACGAGGCTGATCGTAGCGACGGGGTTTTCAGGTATATGGGCTAGGTGGATGAGGCGGGGGGTGTGGCGGCTGGCACGGGCGACGGCGAGCAGGGCACCCATTTTCTCTTTTTTCATCCCTTTGGGGTCAAGGATAGTGATTTTTAAGTTATTTTTTTTCGCCAGTTTTTTGGCAGTTTTAGCCATCACTTTAGGGTAGAAGTCATCCGGGGCGGTGTTGACGATGTCGCGGGTGAAGTTGGTCGCCTCAGCAGCGGTGAGACCTTTGGCAATAGTGCGTTCAGCGCTGGCAACATTGATAGAGTGACCGCTGTATTCTTCGGTTGAGATGGTAAGGCGTTTGATCCCCTTGCTCTTTGTACCCTTATAGCGGTCAAAGGTGTAATTGCCCAGCACGACTCCTTCGACGAGTGCCCGCAGTGTCGCGGTACATTTGGGATGGGACATGTAGGTGGCGATGGCGGCATGTCGGTAGGGTTTGCCGTGCAAAACCCGCATGGTCGATGCGACAGCCGGGCGGATGTGCTCGTGGTTGAGTGAATCGGAACCGGCGACGATGATGC